>CANFVB010000016.1 GCA_947450355.1 Bacteroidota bacterium | reverse complement strand
GTAAATGAAACAGCAAAAAAAAATAGCCCCAAACAAGTTGAGGCTATACCAGATAAACAAATCATTTTTAAAGACGAAGTGCTTTCTATAAGTTGAACAAAAATATGAAAAAAAAGTGAAATAAATTTGGTTTTCAAGATAGTACCTTTTCATTACGATCTGGGCTAAAACCGTTTTAAGTCCTAATTTACGATTCCATAATCAAACCGTTTTAGTTTTTAAAAGCTTTATTTCACAAGGTTTTTATATTAAAACAAAAAAATTGCGATAAATAAATCATATCTCTATTTTATCAATCGAATTAATCCGAAATATACAATCGTTTTTTGTGACAAAACTCATTTTTGTTTATTTAATTTTGTAGTACCATTAAACATTAAAAATAAACACCATGGCAAATCCAAAAACATTCGATGTTTTAATAGAAATTCCTAAAGGAAGCAGAAATAAATACGAATATGATTTCGATTTAAAAAAAATCAGGTACGACAGAATGTTGTTTTCTTCAATGATGTATCCTTCAGATTACGGATTTATTCCCGAAACATTAGCATTAGACGGAGATCCATTAGATGTTTTAGTATTGGTAACCGAACCAACTTTTCCAGGTTGTGTAATGGAAGTGAAACCAATTGGGGTTTTCTTTATGGCAGACGATAAAGGTTCTGACGATAAAATTCTTTGTGTTCCTGTTTCAGACCCAAATTGGAACAAACTAGAAGATTTATCAGATATGAATCCGCATTTATTAAAAGAAATCGAACATTTTTTCCAAGTATATAAAGATTTAGAAAATAAAAAAGTAGATGTTGGCGGTTGGGGCGACGTTCATAAAGCCAATCAAATCATAGAGGAATGCATTGAGAGATTCGAAAAAATAGAGAATAAAACCGACGGACTCTTCAGTATTAAGTAATAAAAATATCAAATATTCAAAAAAGCACTATTCTAAACAGAATAGTGCTTTTTTATTTGTTAAGGTTTTGTTACATTTGCAACCAATTATTTAATAACCAATAAGTAGAATATGGAATCATTCATGATTTATGTGCCAATTGTTATGGCATTAATAGGATTGGCTTTTATGGCAATCAAAAGAAGCTGGGTTTTAAAACAAGATGCCGGAGATGGTAAAATGAAAGAAATTTCAGATTATATCTATGAAGGAGCCTTAGCTTTCCTTAAAGCAGAATACAGATTATTGGCAATATTTGTTGTAATAGCAAGTGTTGTATTAGCTGGAATTTCATTCGTGGTTCCAACTACACATATATTAATAGTAGTAGCATTTATTTTCGGAGCTTTCTTTTCAGCATTAGCTGGAAATATGGGAATGAAAATCGCAACTAAAACAAATGTAAGAACAACTCAAGCGGCTCGTACAAGTTTACCACAAGCATTAAAAGTTTCTTTTGGTGGTGGAACAGTAATGGGATTAGGAGTTGCAGGTTTAGCAGTACTTGGATTAACAGGTTTCTTCATCATCTTATATAATTTATTTATGGGTGGTGTTTGGACTTCTACAGAAGACATGACCAAAGTTTTGGAAACATTAGCTGGTTTCTCTCTTGGAGCGGAATCTATCGCTTTGTTTGCTCGTGTTGGTGGTGGTATTTATACTAAAGCTGCCGATGTTGGAGCTGATTTAGTAGGTAAAGTTGAAGCTGGTATTCCAGAAGATGATCCAAGAAACCCTGCTACAATTGCAGATAATGTTGGAGATAACGTAGGTGATGTTGCCGGAATGGGTGCCGATTTATTTGGTTCTTATGTTGCAACTGTTCTTGCTGCGATGGTTCTTGGAAACTATGTGATTAAAGATATGGGTGGAAACATTCAAGATGCTTTCGGTGGAATTGGACCAATTTTATTACCAATGGCAATTGCTGGTTTCGGAATTTTATTTTCTATCATCGGAACTATGGTTGTAAAAATATCTGATGACAACGCTAAAGAGCCACAAGTTCAAAAAGCATTAAACATTGGAAACTGGATTTCTATTGCATTAACAGCAATTGCTTGTTATGTTTTAGTGAAATTTATGTTGCCAGAAACTATGAAAATGAGTTTCTTCGGAGAAGGAATTAAAGATATTTCATCAATGAGAGTGTTCTATGCAACAATCGTAGGATTAGTTGTTGGAGCTACTATTTCATCTGTAACAGAATATTACACCGGATTAGGGACAAAACCAGTTATGGCAATTGTACAAAAATCATCAACTGGAGCAGGAACTAACGTAATTGCAGGTTTGGCTACAGGAATGATTTCTACGTTCCCAACCGTACTTTTATTTGCAGCAGCAATCTGGTCTTCTTATGCTTTCGCAGGATTTTATGGTGTCGCTTTAGCAGCTTCGGCAATGATGGCTACAACAGCAATGCAATTGGCAATCGATGCTTTCGGACCAATTTCTGATAACGCAGGTGGAATAGCTGAAATGAGTGAATTACCTAAAGAAGTTCGTACAAGAACAGATATTTTGGATTCAGTTGGAAATACAACGGCTGCAACAGGAAAAGGTTTTGCAATCGCTTCGGCTGCATTAACTTCATTGGCTTTGTTTGCTGCTTATGTAACTTTTACAGGAATCGACGGAATCAATATTTTCAAAGCACCAGTTTTGGCAATGTTATTTGTTGGTGGAATGATACCCGTAGTTTTCTCTGCATTAGCAATGAATTCTGTTGGAAAAGCTGCAATGGATATGGTTTATGAAGTACGTCGTCAGTTCAGAGAAATTCCAGGAATTATGGAAGGTACAGGGAAACCTGAATATGCTAAATGTGTTGATATTTCTACAAAAGCCGCTTTACGCGAAATGATGTTACCTGGAGTTTTGACTATTGGTTTTCCAATTGCAATTGTACTTTTAGGTAAATTAGTTTACGGAGACAACAACCAATTAATTGCTGAAATGTTAGGTGGTTATATGGCTGGAGTTACCGTTTCTGGTGTACTTTGGGCTGTTTTCCAAAACAATGCTGGTGGTGCTTGGGACAATGCTAAAAAATCTTTTGAAGCAGGAGTTCTAATTAATGGTGAAATGACATATAAAGGTTCAGACGCGCATAAAGCAGCTGTAACTGGTGATACTGTTGGAGATCCTTTCAAAGATACTTCAGGACCTTCAATGAACATTTTAATTAAATTGACTTGTTTAATAGGATTGGTAATTGCACCAATTTTAGGAAATGGAACGCACGAAGCAGCTCCAAAAGTTATGATAATGAAAATGGAATGTAAAGAAGGAACAATGATGGGCAAATGCGATATGAGCAAATGTGCTGAAATGACTAAAGAAGAATGTGCTTCAATGTGCGACAGTTTAAAATGTACTCCTGAGCAAAAAGAAATGTGTTTGGCACATTACGATGCCGATGGAAAATTCATTGCTTCTGATGAAAAAATGGAATGTTGTGCCAATAAAGATGCTGCCAAAATGGTAAAAGTTGAAGTAACGAATTTAAATGGAAAAGCAAAAGCAACCGTTATAACTTCTGAAAAAGGAAATACGAACGTTCAAGTTTTTGAAGGTTCATTAGAAGAAGTAAAAGCAAAAGTTGACGCTTTGAAATAGATTTTAAATATCCTTCGTCATTGCATTAACCTTTGAAAAAGGTTGAAATAAACAGAAATGCCTCGCAAGTTTTTGCGAGGCATTTTTATGTTAAAAATAATTTGTAGTGAACTAATTAGTAAGTGTAATAAAGTGTCGCATTTTAAAATATATAATTCAAAGTAATTGGCTTATTTTATATGGTTTTTTAACTATTTCGATACTTTTGACTTTACGACATTAAAACTTTCGACTTACTTGTTATTGTTCCAAAGCATATTCTTTAATTAATGTTGAAGCTGGAATATGAAGGTTTTCTGTTAGTAATCGAATTTGCTTAATTGACAAAGTTCTTTTGCGTTTAAAAATTTCTGTTACTCTTGAACGACTATTCAAAATAACACCTAAATCTGCATCAGTAAGTCCTTTTTGTTCCATCATAAATTTAATCGCTTCAATTGGATCGGGTTCAGGAATCGGGTAGTGAATTTGTTCATATTTTTCTATAAGTGTAACTAAAATATCCAATTCATCTCCTTCAATAGTATTGTGTTTAGCATCAAAAAGAGCACTTACTCTTTCTAAAGCTACATCATAATCTTTTTCTGTTTTTATTGGGTGAATTTCCATTTTTTATAAGTTTTTAATGTTTTTTAAACCGTCATATTCGGTGTGTGTTCCTACAAATAAGATATAGACAATTTGAGTTGTATAATTAATTTTTACTATGAGGCGATAATGGTTTCCACAAATATTAAAAACAACTTTGTTATTTCCAATAAAATCGGCTGAACCAAAAACAGTTTTTATGGCATTAGAATTCTCAAATTGGTTTTTATCAAAAACCTGATACCATACCAACAATTGCTGTTTTGAGTTGGGATAATTTTCCCAGAAATTTTGCAAGGTTCTTTTGGCAATTATTCTCATAGGTGATTTTGAACTACAAATATAATGTAAAATTCCCTATTTGGGAAATTTTCAGATTATTTTAATATAAATATATAGAGGAACGGTTTTTTTGTTGATAACTTCTCTGCATTTCTACTTCAAAAAAACTTAAATTTGAAGTTCAATTAATTTCCAACTACAAATGATATTTTCTGGTTTTTAGACTTCAAAAGTTTGAAAATACAGGCTAATTTATTTGATTTTTTTATAAATATGTACTTAATTTTCGATACTGAAACCACTGGATTGCCAAAACGCTGGGATGCACCAATTACCGATACTGGAAACTGGCCTCGTTGCGTTCAAATTGCTTGGCAATTGCACGATGAAATGGGAAAAATTATCGAACATCAGGATTATTTGGTGCAGCCTGACGGATATAATATTCCTTATGATGCCGAAAGAATTCACGGAATATCTACCGAATTGGCACAAGCCGATGGAATTTCATTATCTGAAGTTTTAGAAAAATTCAATGTTGCTTTAAGTAAATCAAAATTCATTGTAGGTCAGAATTTGAAATTTGACATCAATATTATGGGTTGCGAATTCCACCGTTTGGGAATTGAAAGCCCAATGAGTGCTATGCCAGTTTTAGATACTTGCACGGAAGTTACCGCATCTTTATTACAATTGCCTGGTGGGCGAGGGGGAAAATTCAAATTACCAACGCTTACAGAATTACACAGTTATTTATTCAATAAACCATTTGCAGAAGCGCACAACGCCACAGCCGATGTGGAAGCAACTACGAGATGTTTTTTTGAATTGATTCGTACAGAAATCTTTACCTATAAAGAACTTCAAGTCGAACAAGATTATTTTCAAGAATTTCAAAATTATAATTCGGCACCAATTCAGCTTATCGGATTGCAACACATCAATCTTAAAGAGGCTTCTGAGAAAATCAAACAGCAATTTGGCGAGCAAAATGTTGCGCCGGTTTCAAAAGTTACGCTTTCGGAGAACAAGCGAGTTCTAATTGATACCGATTTTGTGCATTTGCATAACCACACGCAGTTTTCTGTTTTGCAATCTACAATTAGCGTTGCGGCGTTAGTGAAAGCGGCTTCTCAGAATAAAATGCCCGCCGTTGCCATTACAGATCACGCCAATTTAATGGGTGCTTTTCATTTTGTACGCGATATTTTATACCACAATAAAGCGGCAGAATCTAAAAATGCTGCGGCTGTTGCCAATGGAGAACTGGCTACAGAAGTGGTTATGAAACCAATTGTTGGATGTGAATTTTTTGTTTGTGAAGACCATAAAGATAAAACTCGTAAAGACAATGGGTATCAAATTGTATTTCTCGCAAAAAACAAAAAAGGGTATCATAATTTAGCAAAATTATCGTCTATTGCGCATACTGAAGGATTTTATTATGTTCCCAGAATTGACCGATCTTTAATAGAAATATACAAGGAAGACCTTATCGTTTTGTCCGGAAATTTATACGGTGAAATTCCAAATAAAATTTTAAATTTAGGTGAAAACCAAGCCGAAGAAGCATTGATTTGGTGGAAACAACAATTTGGCTCTGATTTATATATTGAGGTAATGCGTCACAACCAAGAAGACGAAAACCGAGTAAATACGGCATTAATTTCATTGGCAAGAAAAAATGATGTCAAAATTGTGGCGACCAATAATACTTTTTATATAGAAAAAGACAATGCTAATGCGCACGATATTTTGCTTTGTGTTCGTGATGGTGAAAAGCAATCTACGCCAATTGGACGTGGTCGTGGATATCGTTACGGAATGCCAAATCAGGAATATTATTTCAAGTCGGGTGAAGAGATGAAAAAGCTTTTTACAGATTTGCCTGAGGCGATTGCGAACCTCACGGAAATCGTAGCCAAAATTGAAATCTATGATTTGGCTCGGGAAGTTTTATTGCCAAAATTTGAAATTCCACAAGAATTTTTAGTTTCTGAAGATGATGGAGATGGCGGAAAACGTGGAGAAAATGCTTTTTTGAAACACCTAACTTTCATTGGTGCCAATAAAAGATATGCTGAAATTACAAACGAAATTCAAGAGCGCATCGACTTTGAATTATTGACCATACAAAATTCGGGTTATCCGGGCTACTTTTTAATTGTACAAGATTTTATCGCCGAAGCTCGAAAAATGGATGTTTCTGTTGGGCCTGGACGGGGTTCTGCAGCGGGTTCTGTAGTGGCATATTGTCTCGGAATTACCAATATTGATCCTTTATTATACAATTTGCTTTTTGAGCGGTTCCTAAATCCGGATCGTGTGTCGTTACCAGATATTGATATCGATTTTGATGATGAAGGTCGAAGCCGCGTAATGGATTATGTAATTAAAAAATACGGTTCAAAACAAGTAGCGCAAATTATCACGTATGGAACAATGGCTGCAAAATCGGCAATTCGAGATACAGCACGTGTGTTGGATTTGCCACTTTTTGAAGCTGATAAAATAGCCAAATTAATCCCGGCTTTAATTCCAGCAAAATGGAGTTTGTCACGATTTCTAAAAGATGCTGAAGCCGATATTAAAAAGGTACTTAGACCAGAAGATTTCGAAAAAATTAAAGATTTAATTGCAATTTCTAAGGACGATGATTTACTTGGCGAAACCATTCAGCAAGCACAAATATTAGAAGGAAATCTTAGAAATACAGGTATCCACGCTTGTGGTGTAATTATTACGCCAAGCGATATTACCAATTTTGTGCCCGTTGCAACTGCAAAAGATTCGGATTTATATGTTACGCAATTTGATAACTCTGTTGTGGAAAGTGCGGGTTTATTAAAAATGGATTTCTTGGGATTGAAAACCCTAACATTAATAAAAGATACCGTAAAATTAGTGAAATACAGATCAGGAATTGTTTTAGATCCCGATACTTTTCCAATTGATGATTTGAAAACGTATGAGCTCTTTCAACGTGGTGAAACAATTGGGATTTTCCAATATGAATCTGCGGGAATGCAGAAATATATGAAGGAATTGAAACCAACAGTTTTCGGAGATTTAATTGCAATGAATGCTTTATATCGTCCAGGACCAATTGCTTATATTCCGAGTTTTATTAAAAGAAAAAATGGGGAAGAACCCATTGTTTATGATATTGATGCCTGCGAAGAATTACTGAAAGACACCTATGGAATTACCGTTTATCAAGAACAGGTAATGCTTTTATCTCAAAAATTAGCTGACTTTTCAAAAGGGGATGCCGATGTCTTGCGTAAAGCAATGGGAAAAAAACAGAAAGATGTATTGGACAAAATGAAGCCTAAATTCATAAGTCAGGCAGCAGCAAAAGGACATGCAGAAGATAAATTAGAGAAGATTTGGAAAGACTGGGAAGCATTTGCCGAATATGCATTTAACAAATCGCATTCTACTTGCTATGCCTGGATTGCGTATCAAACTGCCTATTTGAAAGCAAATTACCCTGCAGAATATATGGCAGCAGTTTTGTCGAATAATATGAGTGACATCAAGCAAGTTTCCTTTTTTATGGAAGAATGTAAACGGATGGGATTACAAGTTTTAGGCCCCGATGTGAATGAGTCCTTTTATAAATTTACTGTTAATGAAAACTATGCCGTTCGTTTTGGAATTGGAGCTGTAAAAGGCGTTGGAATGGCGGCGGTTCAAACCATTGTAGATAACAGAAAAGATGGAAAATACAAATCAATTTTTGATTTAACAAAGCGAATTGATTTGCGTTCTGCAAATAAAAAAGCGTTAGAAAACTTAATTTTAGCAGGTGGTTTTGATTCGTTTCAAGGCGTTATACGCGCACAATATTTTCACGATGATGGCGATGGAATTACATTTTATGAAAAAGCGATTCGCTACGGCGTGAAATTTCAAGAGAATGAAAATTCATCGCAAGTGAGTTTGTTTGGCGAATCGAGTGATGTTCAAATTGCAGAACCCGTTGTTCCGCCTTGTGAAGATTGGTCAACAATGGAAAAATTAGCCAAAGAAAAAGAAGTCGTTGGGATTTATCTTTCGGGACATCCGCTTGACGATTTTAAAAACGAAATGAAATATTTTTGTAATTCGAAAATGGAAACTTTAAAAGATTTGGTTCCACACGTGAATAAAAACTTAAGTTTTGGAGGAATAATTACCAACGTTCAACATCGCGTTGCCAAGAATGGAAAAGGTTGGGCGACTTTTGTTTTAGAAGGATATGACGAAAGTTATGAGTTTAAAATCTTTGGTGAAGAATATATGAAAAGCCGACATTATCTGATTCCGAATAGTTTTACTTATATGAAAGTATTGGTAAAAGAAGGTTGGGCAGACAAAGAAACGGGTAAAAAAGGCGAGCCAAGATTGCAGTTTACGGACTTTAAAATCCTACAAGATGTATTGGGAATATTTGCAAAAAGATTGGTTGTTCAATTAAATATTAACGATTTGCAAGCAGAATTTATTCATCGATTGAGTGCTGTTTTTCAAGAAAATAAAGGAGACAACACGGTAACTTTTGAAGTATTGGAATTAGAAAAGATAAAGCGTCAAGTTGAGGTTGTTCCTCAAATTGTTACTGTATCAGATGAAGTTATTGAAGATGTAGTTTTTGACGAAGAAAACTCTCAAGAGCCTGAAATTGAATTGATAACCGAGATTGAGGAAATAAAAGTAATCACGAAATTGGAAATGCCAAGTCGGAAATTGAAAATTAAAATCTCAAACGAATTGTTATTTGAGTTGGAGAAAATGCAAGTGAATTTCAAATTGAATTAATTCCAGAAATCCATAGCCCCTAAGGGAAAAATTAGCTTCATAACTATCTGTTTATCAATATATAATCTTTACAAGATACTCCGTTAGGAGTTAAATGTTGGTAGAATAAAAAGAGTTATTCCGTATGAAATGTCCCGTAGGGACTATACTTGTATGGAGTTGCAAATTTCAAATATTTTTTATAAATGATACTATTAATTTAGAAAACGACTAATTGTTTTACTGCCGGAAATTGCGTTAGGGATGGAAATGGAAAGCTTTTTTTTGAAAAAATCATTAGAAATACAGCAACGAGGAAGCGACCAAAGGAAGCTCCCGCAGTGCTAGTATTTCTTTGATTTTATAAAAAAACTTGTAATGGACAGCCCGTTAAAACGCCATAAAAAAGGTGTTAGGTTTTATAAATAAACAAAAAATCTCGTCAGCAATGACGAGATTTAGGTATAATTTGAACTGAAATGCAATTAGATAATTAGCATTGCGTCGCCGTAAGAATAGAATTTATACTCTTCTTTTATGGCGATTTCGTAGGCTTCTTTCATTAAATCGTGACCGCAAAATGCAGAAACCATCATTAATAATGTTGATTTTGGGGTGTGAAAATTGGTAATCATACAATTTGCAATACTGAAATCGTGGGGTGGAAAAAGGAATTTATTTGTCCAACCGTCGAATGTATTCAAGGTTCTTTGCGATGAAACGGCGCTTTCCACGGCACGCATTGAAGTGGTTCCAACGGCGCAAATACGTTGTTTTCTGATTTTGGCATTGTTGACAATATCGCAGGCTTCTTGGTTGATTTTTAACTCTTCAGAATCCATTTTGTGTTTCGATAAATCTTCTACTTCAACAGGATTGAACGTTCCTAAACCAACGTGTAAGGTTACTTCGGCGAATTCAATTCCTTTGATTTCTAATTTTTTCAACAAGTGTTTTGAGAAGTGTAATCCAGCAGTTGGAGCTGCAACGGCGCCTTCTTCTTTTGCATAAATCGTTTGGTAACGGTCTGCGTCTTCGGGAGTTACCTCTCTGTTGATGTATTTTGGAATAGGTGTTTCGCCTAAATCTGTTAATTTTTGTCTGAACTCATCGTAAGGACCGTCGTAAAGAAAACGCAAGGTTCTTCCGCGAGAAGTGGTGTTGTCAATTACTTCTGCAACCAACAAATCGTCGTCACCAAAATACAATTTGTTACCGATTCTGATTTTACGAGCTGGATCTACCAAAACATCCCAAAGGCGTTGTTCAGCATTCAATTCTCTAAGTAAAAAAACTTCGATTCTTGCTCCTGTTTTTTCTTTATTTCCGTATAAACGGGCTGGAAAAACTTTGGTATTGTTGATTACCATTACATCGCCATCATCAAAATAATCGATAATATCCTTGAACATTTTGTGCTCAATAGTTTTCTTTTCACGGTTGATAACCATCAAACGAGCTTCGTCTCTGTTTTCCGCTGGGTATTCCGCAAGAAGTTCTTTCGGTAAATTGAATTGAAAATGTGATAATTTCATTTTAAAGAAGTTATAAGTTATGAGTTATAAATTATGAGTTATAATTCACATAATTTTAAATCGTGTGCAAATATACGATTGTGAGATAGGCGTTGTCAAGTGTTTTGACGTTTATTTGTGAAATTAGGTGCAAAGACGCAAAGACACTAAGGAAATTAGGCATCTAAAATTCAGAGATTTCAAAGCCTAAATATTTTAAATCATTCCAAAAATCGGGATAGGATTTAGAAACTACTTCGGCATTTTCAATATTAATATTTGTTTTTAATGCCAAAGGCGCGAATGCCATTGCCATTCGGTGGTCATTATAGGTTGCGATTGTTTGGTTCGGATTTATTTTATTTGAAGGTGCTAATGTCAAACTTTCGTCTGTAACTGAAATCGAAGCTCCGAGTTTTGAAAGTTCTGTTTTTAAGGCTTCCAAGCGGTCGGTTTCTTTGATTTTTAGGGTGTGTAATCCTGTCAAATGGCATCCAATTCCTAAGCCAAGGCAAGTAACCACAATGGTTTGTGCAATATCGGGCGTATTATTTAAATCAAGGTTTAAAGTTTGCTTCGCCTGTTCGCTATCGCTCGGGTTGGGATTGAAATTGGGTTGTTTGACCAATGTCATTTTGTTTCCATCGAAATGGGTTTCAATGCCCAATTTTTTGTAAATTTCTACCAAAGCAGAATCGCCTTGCAAGCTATTTTGCTTGTAACTTGAGAGCGTTATTTGCGAACCAACTTCTGAAAGTGCAAGAATAGAAAAGAAATAAGATGCAGAACTCCAATCGGATTCTACAGTTATTGATTGAGGTTTTAGGTTTTGGGTTTTAGGATTTACAATAATTATATTACCAATGAATGCCGTTTCAACACCAATTTCTTGAAGCAAATTCAAGGTCATTTTGATATATGGAACAGAAGTAATTTCGCCTATTAATGTCAATTCCAAACCGTTTTGAAGTTTTGGCGCTATTAATAAAAGTGCGGATATATATTGGCTACTTACATTTGCTGGAAGCGAAACTTTGTTGTTTGTGAGTTTTTGACCCGTGATTTTTATTGGCGGAAAGCCGTCGTTTTCAAGGTAATCAATTTTGGCTCCAAGTTGTTGTAGTGCTTCAACCAAAATTTTAATTGGACGTTCTTTCATTCTTGAAGAACCCGTTAATGTTACGATTCTATTTTCTTGGGATGCAAAATAGGCAGTTAAAAAACGCATTGCTGTTCCTGCGTGGTGAATGTCAATTATTTGGTTGGTGGTGGTTGGTTGTTGGTTGATGGTTGATAAAGCAGAACTCATAACCTCTGAATCATCAGAATTAGAAGTGTTTTCTAAACTAATATTAGGATACAATGCTTGCAACAATAACAACCGATTGGTTTCCGATTTGGAACCCGTTATTTTAATTTCAGAATTTAGATGTAAGGCTTTAGATTTCAGAAGTAAATTCATATTTTATAATTAATGAAGTTTCTCATTATTATGATGTCTGTCTTTGTCGCGAACAGATTTCAAATCCATTTTTTTATCAAAAGCGGCTTGCAAATCGATTCCTGTTTGATTGGCGAGACATAAAACCACAAAAACTACATCGGCTAGTTCTTCTCCAAGGTCTTTGTTTTTATCTGATTCTTTTTCGGATTGTTCGCCATAACGACGGGCAATAATTCGGGCTACTTCCCCTACTTCTTCTGTAAGTTGCGCCATATTTGTAAGCTCGTTAAAGTAACGAACGCCGTGTTCTTTTATCCAATTGTCAACTTCGAGTTGGGAGTTTTTCAGGTTCATTCTTCTTGATTTTTAGTGTTTAATAGTTTTTTAGTGGAAACAGGACTTACTATTTTCTTGCCTGTTTTGGCTTCAATTTCTTTTCTGGTGTTTCCCGCAATGGTTCCACCTTGATTGGCAATTGTTTTACTTTGAGAAAAGGTTTTAGGTTTTTTTTCTTTGCTGATTTCAGTTGTTGTGGCTTCGGCAAGCATATTCAATACCAGTTCCAAATTTGACATATTGTCTCGAAGATTTTCTTTTTTTAAATCCTTAAGATTTTTATATTCTTTAACCGAAAGTCCGCTCCAAGCCTTTGTGATTTCATCGGTTAAAATTGCATACTCTTGTCCTTTTTTCACGCCTCGATTTTCCCATTCATCCGTTAAATCTTTTCGGACTTCAATGCTTTTTAATCGCTGGTTTACCCATTCTTTGGAATACCCTTTTTTGAGGTAGGTTTCCATCAATCTATCAATTCCTTTTTCGGGATCGGCAATTTCGTCCAATCGTTCACTTCCTACTTTGGCTAACCAAAGTTTGAATGGCTCTGCTTTTGGCGATGGAATGGATTGGATAATTCTCAATAATCCTTCGGTACTGGCGCAATCCGTAGCATATTTTTTACCATCAGAAGCTTCAATTTTCAGTTGTCGACAAATTGTCGATAACTCAAATCCTGAAAGTTTTTCTCGCTTTTTCATACGATACCAATAATCTTTTGGGTCTGAACTTTCAGTCAAAACTTCAATTACATCAACTACTGAAAAATACCATTCTTCTTCTGATTCGTTCCAAAGCGACCTTACTTTTTTGTCTTCAAATAATTTTATATTGCTCATAATTTAGGTTTTAGTGGTTTTTCAAAAACCAATGAATATCTATAACAAATATAAAGAAATGTTATGAAAATAGAATAAAAAAAAGAGTGTTAGTTCATTTACCCATCAAATGTTTATTGGCTTAAACCCTCAAAAATCCTAATTCATAAACCATCGGTTGTAGTTTAACTTCAATGGTTATTAAACTAAAGCAGCCATCCCAAACAAGGTTATTGTGTTTAAAGTATCAAATATAAAGATATTTGTGGGATTTACCCCTATGTAAAATCTTGAACAACAAAAGAGTAATAAATACGTCAAATTTGACGTACACTAACGTCAAATTTGGGAATGTTGATATCAAATTTAACGTTCTTGACGTCAAATTTGACGTGTACTGACGTCAAATTTGGGGTTATGTTAACTCTCTTAGGGTCGTAAATGGATAGGAATGAATAAATCAGAATCCTTGTATAGTTTTCAATATGAAGTTCTAAAAGAATTTAGAGCTATCTTAATTTATTTATGGAATTAGTGGAGGAACAATGGTATTCTTAGTGCCCTTTCTATTAAAAAATTGCGCTATTTCATTGAGCTTGGTTTCAAAACCCGCCGAGTTGGTTCCCGCCTTGTATTGCGTATAACTATAATCGGTTAGTGCCGCTTGATAATTGTCATAATCGTGCAAAATTTTATTGTTTTCAAGACCTTCAATCATCGCTTTTAGTTGTGCCAAGGCGGCGTGAATAAAATCTCTGGAATCAAAATCATTTTGAAATTCTACCCAATCCACATCAGAACTACTCAAATTAGGCTGGCTATTTCTGAAATCTCTAACCTTGTTTACAATCAACTTATTTTGCTCGTTGATGCTTCCAAATTTTTTGCGTTCCTCGGTCGAGAGATTTCTTAATTTGGCGTTCAATATTGTTTGCATTGATGCCAAACCATCTAAAACGGTTGTTTTTTCGGCTGATGTATAATGATTATTGATTAAATTGTCGAATGGCATACGGTTGGTGTTTAATAGTTAGCAGGCTCTAATATGATATTAGACATTAGACAAATGTAACGAATTAGAACATAAAAAAACGACTATTTATTCTTACTATCAATAATTATACTTACCGGCCCATCATTTACAAGAGCCACTTTCATATCGGCGCCAAATTTTCCTGTTTGGATTTTTTTACCCAATTCCAACTCCATTTGTTGAACAAAATTTTCATATAATGGAATAGCAATTTCAGGTTTCGATGCTTTAATATACGAAGGTCGATTTCCTTTTTTAGTATTGGCGTGCAGTGTAAATTGGCTCACTACAATAATTTCGCCTTGACTATCTTTTACAGATAAATTCATCACGCCGTTTTCATCACCAAAAATCCGAAGGTTTACAATTTTTTGGCTAAGCCAATGAATGTCTTCTTGTGAATCTGAATCTTCAATTCCAACTAAAACTAAAAGTCCGTTGTCAATTTGGGCTACTATTTTTTCTGAAATAGTTACCGATGCCGAAGAAACCCTTTGTAAAATTACTTTCATAGCCCCCTTACCCCCGAAGGGGGAATAGAAATAGAATAAAAAAACAATTTTAAGTATGCCATAGTTAAATTTTTTACTTGATTTTTAAAGTTCCGTAAGTATTCCCCCCTTGGGGGTTAGGGGGCCTATTCTCTATTCTTGTCGCTTATTATTCTATCTTCATTATAAATATCAGTTCGAAAATTTTCTTCGTCTCCTTCTAATATTTTAAGATAACTTTTATACCGCGACCAAGGGATTTCATCTTTTTCTAATGCGGCTTTAATGGCGCAATGTGGTTCGTCTTTGTGCAAACAATTATTAAATCGACATTGGTCTTTCAACTTAAAAAACTCAGGGAAATAACCGCTAATTTCTTCTTTTTCCATATCTACAATCCCAAAACCTTTAATTCCAGGCGTGTCGATAATTCTTGCATCAAAACTCAAATCATACATTTCTGCAAAAGTTGTTGTGTGTTGCCCTTGCTTACTTTGTTCGGAAATAACTTTTGTTTTTAAATGTAAATGGGGCTCCATCGCGTTTACCAATGTTGATTTACCAACACCAGAATGTCCCGAAAACATACTTACTTTTCCAATCATAAGTTCTTTCAAGGCTTCAATTCCTTTCATTTCTGTAGAGGAAACTCGCAAACATTGATACCCAATTCCTTGGTAAATATGCTGCATATACAATTGTTCGTCTAATGTAGCTTCGTCAAAAGTATCTATTTTATTAAAAACTAAAACGGTTTCAATTCCATACGCTTCAGCAGTTACCAAAAAACGATCAATAAAATTAGTAGTTGTAGGGGGATTATTTATAGTAATTAAAAGAAAAACCCTATCAATATTAGAGGCAATAATGTGCATTTGATGAGATAAATTCACTGATTTTCGAACGATATAATTCTTTCTATCGTGAATGTTATGAATTGTTCCGGTCACTGTATCGGACGTTTCTTCGAGTTCATAATCTACCCAATCTCCCACCGCTATTGGGTTGGTGCTTTTAATTCCTTTAATTCTGAATTTCCCTTTCATACGGCATTCTATAAAATCCCCTTGTTCCGATTTTACAGTGTACCAACTTCCAGTAGATTTATAAACGAGTCCAGTCATTTGACAAAATTAAGTCTTTTTAAGGAAAAACGGGAACTATTATTCCATAAAAAAAGTTGCCATTTCTGACAACTTTATATTATTTTGAAATTATAACTATTTAGTATTTGTAAGCTACTCCAACCATTCTAGTTTGAGAACTTCCTAAACCTTTTTCATACGTTTTTCCAACTGCGTAATCTTTGTCTTCAGTAACTAAAACTACAACGCCACCAAGTTTCAAACAATCAGCTTTCAATCTTTCTTCTGATTTTTTATCGGCGTTGGCACCAGATCTGTAGCTGATAAAAGCAGTTTTTCCTTTTACTTCACCAATTCTAGTAAGTCCTTCAACATCATCCATGTTTTTAGTTAAGATTACTTTTTGAAAAGCATCTTCACCAGATAAGTCAATTTTTTCTGTAATAACTTGATTTCTTCCAGAAGCAAATTTGATTGAATTTATTGCGATTTTAGATATTTTTTGGGACAATTCTTCTCCTTTGTAAATAAATGTAACAACAGAACCATCTGTGCTACTAACTTTACATTCAATAGTTGAACCGTTGTGAAGTTTAAGAATATCTTGAGCACTTAAATTTAAAGCTACAAGCATAAAACATAATAAAATAAAATTTTTCATAAAATTTTGGGGTTTATAAATTAGTGTGCAATGATATAAAAAAAAATAATATATTCCAATTTTATATGAAATAATCTATGTCATTTAAATTGAATTGATTATTTTTTCTTGATGACTAATACTCTCTTGATGAATTGCCTTAAACAATCTCAAGATAAATTCTTCGCTTAACCCTTTTTCTTCGCCATCAAGAACCATTTTTCCTAAAATTTCATTCCACCTTTTATTCTGTAAAACAGCCACATTTTTAGATTTTTTCAACGCTCCAATTTGTTCTGCAACTTTCATTCTATTGCCCAATAATTCTAATAATTTAGCATCTGCAATGTCAATATTTGCTCTCAACTTAATCATTTCAGTATTGTAATCGTCTTCTTCTGTAGTAATTTTTCTGATTCGTAAATCGTTAAAAATTTGTTTTAAAGATGTTGGGGTTACTTGTTGTGCCGCATCACTCCAAGCATTATCTGGGTCAATATGTGTTTCAATGATCAAACCATCATAGTTTAAATCCAATGCCTGTTGCGACACTTCTTGAATCATATCACGGCGACCAGTAATATGTGAAGGGTCGCAAATTAAAGGCAAATCTGGGAAACGACTTTGCAATTCAATTGCAATTTGCCATTCTGGAATATTTCTGTATTTCGTTTTTTCATAAGTAGAAAAACCTCTGTGAATTACTCCCAATTTTTTGATTCCCGCATTATACAAACGTTCTACGCCACCAATCCACAAAGCCAAATCAGGGTTTACAGGATTTTTTACCAATACAATTTTGTCTGTATTTTGTAATGCATCTGCAATTTCTTGAACGGCAAACGGATTTACGGTGGTTCTTGCGCCAATCCACAAAACATCAATATCGTGTTCCAAAGCCAATTTTACGTGAGCTGCATTTGCAACTTCTGTCGCCATCAACAATCCCGTTTCTGCCTTTGCTTTTTGAAGCCATTTCAATCCTATTGCGCCAACACCTTCAAATCCTCCTGGACGCGTTCTCGGTTTCCAAATCCCTGCTCTGTAAATACTTACATCCGAATTTTTTAATTCGTGTGCAATTTTCAAAACTTGTTCTTCTGTTTCTGCGCTACAAGGTCCTGCAATCACTAACGGATGTGTCAAATTGAATTCATCTAACCACGTTCTCATTTCTTTCTTGTTCTCCATCTTACTTTATTTTGTAATTATATTATTTTTATTTGTTGAAATTATTTAAAATCTCCTTTATTTTATTTACACTTTGCATTTCTTGATAAACGGCTTCATAATTATCACTTTCTAATAATTCTTTAAATTTCGATAAATTAGAAATATATTCTCCCAATGTTTTAACGACGTGTTTTTTATTTTGTTTGAATATTGGCGTCCACATTGCGGGTGAACTTTTGGCCAATCGCACCGTACTTTCAAATCCACTTCCTGCCATATCAAAAATATCTCGCTCGTCTTTTTCCTTTTCGATTACTGTTTTCCCCAACATAAATGCACTTATATGCGATAAATGAGAAACATAAGCGATGTGTTTGTCGTGTGATTTTGCATCCATATATCGAATTCGCATTCCCAATTTGTCAAATAATTCTAATGCTTGTTGTTGCAATTTAAATGTTGTTTTTTCTACCTCACAAATAATATTTGTTTTGCCTTGAAACAATCCCAAAACTGCAGCGGTTGGTCCCGAAAATTCTGTTCCTGCAATAGGATGTGTTGCCATAAAATTTCTTCTTTTTGAATGATTTGAAATCACTTCACAAATAGGAAATTTTGTAGAACCCACATCTAAAACCAATGCATCATCATTAATTACATCTAAAATACTTGGCAAAAGTACTAAAGCGATGTCAACAGGCACAGCAAGAATCACAAAATCGGCGACAGCCAAATCAGGAATTGACGCTTTTTTATCGATAATTTTCAAATTCAAAGCGGCTTCTAAATAACTTTCATTGGTATCAATTCCAAAAACTGTCACATTATCATAATTAGATTTTATATCCAATGCCATTGAACCGCCAATTAATCCAACTCCTATTATATATACATTCATTTTTTTCTACTTAGATTTAACCTTCCTTATTCCTAAAATCTCAAAATTGCTTCTTGTATTTTTTCTTCTTTCACACAAAGTGAAAACCGAATATAACCTTCCCCATTGCTTCCAAAAATAGTTCCGGGCGTAATAAAAATATCTTTTTCATATAATATTTTATCCACAAAATCTTCTGCAGAAGTTATTTCCAATGGTAATTTTGCCCAAACAAATAATCCAACCGAATTTTTATCATACGTACAATTTAATTTTTTTGCCAATTCAAAAGTTAGATTTCTTCGTTTTTGATAAATACGATTTTGCGCATCAAACCAAGATTTATCTAATTTCAAAGCTTCGATTGCTCCTTTTTGAATGCCATAAAACATACCGCTATCCATATTGCTTTTCACTTTTAGAACAGCATCGATAAATTCCGATTTTCCAGAAACCATTCCCACTCGCCAACCCGCCATATTATAGGTTTTGGATAACGAATTCAATTCTAAAGCAACTTCTTTTGCACCATCAATTTTCAGAATTGAAATTGGATTGTCATTTAATACAAAACTGTACGGATTATCATTAATTACTAAAATCTGATGTTTTTTGGCGAAAGCCACTATTTTTTCAAACAAGTTCAAACTTCCAGTTGCGCCCGTTGGCATGTGCGGATAGCTAACCCACATTATTTTTACCTTTGACAAATCTTGTTGTTCTAATTTTTCAAAATCAGGTTCCCAATTATTATTTTCAATTAAATCATAAAAAACAGGTGTTGCACCTACTAATTTTGTTACTGAAGTATAGGTTGGATACCCAGGATTTGGAATTAAAACGGCATCGCCTTCATTCAAAAAAGCCAATGATATGTGCATAATTCCTTCTTTTGAACCCATTAAAGGTAAAATTTCAGAATTAGAATTCAATTCCACTTGGAAGTTGTTTTTATAAAAATCAGCCATTCCATTTCTCAATTCCGGAAGTCCTTGATAACTCTGATATTGATGCGCATTTTCATCAGTAACGGCATTTTGAATTGCTTCAATTACACTTTTAGAAGGTGCCATATCAGGACTGCCAATTCCCATATTGATAATCGGTTTTCCTTCAGAAATGAGTTGACGAACTTCCCTCAATTTTGATGAGAAATAATATTCTTCAACTATTGCGATTCGGTTTGCAAACCCCACCCCATCACGCACAGAAGGGAAGGAAGCCGAAGTAGAAATCGTGATGTTTTTTAAATTTTCCAATTTATTTATTGTTATTTATTCTAAAATATTACTATTTTTTGCTCTACTAATTCCCCCTTAGGGGGCTAGGGGGCTTGGCTTTGTATTTGTATATTCCCCTAAAACTTTAAAATACTCCGCCATAATTTCCAATAAAGATTTTGCTTTAGAATAATCATTATAATCATCAAAAGTCACATCCACAAAAAAGGAATATTTCCACGGCGTTTCAATTTTTGGTAACGACTGAATTTTCGTTAAACTCAATTTGCAATCACTCATCACGTTCAAAACCGCAGCCAAACTTCCTCGTTTGTGATCCAATTCAAATTTCAAAGACGCTTTGTTTATTTCCTGTTTTGGAACAAATGAATTCTCTTTATTTAGAATTACAAAACGAGTCATATTGTTATTAATAGTTTGAATTTCTGGAGCCAAAATTTCTAAACCATACATGTTTGAGGCTGTTTTACTTGCAATTGCAGCAATTCCTCTCAATTGATTTAGATGGATTCTTCTGGCCGTTTCAGCGGTATCTTTATCCTCAACTAATTTAATATTCGGCAATTTTTTGAGAAATTCCATGCATTGTAATAATGCCATTGGATGCGAATGTACTTCTGAAATATCCTCTAATTTTTGACCTTTCAACGCCATAAAATTTTGATGAATATCCATATAATATTCACCAATAACATGTAAATTGTTCTTGTCAATCAAAGCATAATTGGGAATAATTGAACCCGCAATTGAATTTTCAATAGCCATAACTGCTTGATTTGATTTTCCTGACAAAAGGCTATCAACCAATTCTTCAAATGACATACACTCATCAACAGCTATATCTTGACGGTAATATTCCAATGCCACTTGATGGTGAAATGAACCTTTTATTCCTTGTATTGCAACTTTTTGTATCATATATAGTCAAAAAAAAATCCTGATTTTCATCAGGATTGTATAGCTTTTATTTGTTTTTTATTTGTTTCAAATAACCACAGCACAATCCTTACTTCTACTAAAGAAGAAATAATAAGAAGGTGTAAAATTGAAATTATTGTTCATTTTTATTTGTGTTTGTTTAGCAAAGCTATGTATAAAATTTGTTTAAATACTATAAAAAAATAGAAATTTTAAATTAAAAACGATTTCTCAAATCTCAACCGTAAAATTTATTAAATTATTGTAAAAAGGGACTAATAATGCGATTTATTCATATTTAAACAATTGTACTTCAGTTGAATAAATTTTAAGTTTTGTTTACCTTTTGAAGCTTTTTAAAAGTGCTCCCAATTTTGCAATCTACATTATAGTAAAAACAGAATTTTTCTCCTTACTTTTGTTCAAAATCAAATACTATGTCAATTGAAGTTGTAAATATTTCCAAAAGTTATGGCACCCAAAAAGCTTTGGATGCTGTTTCTTTCTCTGTAAAAAAAGGAGAAATCGTGGGTTTTTTAGGTCCAAATGGAGCTGGAAAATCAACTTTAATGAAAATATTAACAACATACATCAATGCCGATGAGGGTTCAGCAACTGTAAATGGGTTTGATGTAAATTCAAATCAAAAAGCGGTTCAGTTGTCAGTTGGTTATTTGCCTGAGCACAATCCATTGTATTTAGATTTGTATGTTCGGGAATATTTAGCTTTTAATGCCGATGTTTATAAGGTTGCAAAATCCAGAATTAACGATGTTATTGAATTGACAGGTTTGTCATCAGAAAGTCATAAAAAAATTGGGCAATTATCAAAAGGGTATCGTCAGCGTGTGGGTTTGGCGAATGCATTATTGCACAATCCAGACGTTTTAATTTTGGATGAACCTACAACAGGATTGGATCCAAATCAATTGGTTGAAATTAGAAATGTGATTAAAAATGTTGGAAAAGACAAAACTGTTTTCCTTTCTACGCATATTATGCAAGAGGTTGAGGCCATTTGTGATCGGGTAATTATCATCAATAATGGTAAAATTGTAACCGATAAAAAATTAGACAAACTAATTTCTGCTGATAAAGAACAGGTTATTGAAGTGGAATTTGATTATAAAATTGAAGAAGAGGCAATTGCAAAAATGCCGCATTTGAAATCTTATAAAAACACGAATGATATGGTTTGGGAATTGACTTTTCTGTCTGATAAAGACATGCGACCAACCGTTTTTGATTTTGCACACGACAATGGCTTGAAAACGTTGCAATTGAATCAAAAGAATAAAAATTTAGAAACAATTTTCAGAGAAATTACCAAAGAATAATTCTAATTATAAATTACTCGTCCGTGGTATAATTGCTGTACATCAACTATTGGCGGATTATTTTTTAGGATTACATTTCCTGTACTTACCATTTTTCCTGTGATACTTTCTGTAGGTCTTACAATCATATCGTTTGACCCTCTGTGGTATACATAAATACTCTTAGCACTTAAATTATCGCCACTAAATCGTCCGTTTCCATCATAAAAATTAACTAAAAGATTATCAGTTTGTCCTGAAATATAATATCTCGAAACATTATTATTTTCAATAACTGTTTGAGAATTATTGACTTGAATATTAAAATCTCCCGTTCCTGCACCATCAGATAAATCCATAGCAATCAATCTCAAAATTGGGTAGGTTAAAACCCCGTTTGAGGCGATAGTTCTTTCTGTTTTAGAATGCAATTCTGTAATATTTGGCGCCGTAACATAAACTACCGTATTCCCATAATCACGAACCCAATTGCAAGTTGTATTGTCTTTTAATGTAAGTAGCCCATCCGAAACGGTTGCTTCGATATTTGGCATTAAATTTTCGCCTGTTTGAACCTCAACTTTATAAACTGGTCCTTCTGTTACTACCAAACTTAACCCTTGATGCACAATGATTTTATCAAAATCTGCAACTGTAAAATCTTTAGTTATAATTGAACCCGTTGCTTCTATACATTCCCCAGGTTTTGAGCAGCTAATGCTTATAAAAATCAAACCAACTAATAAAATTATTTTTTTCATAATCAAATTTTTATAATCTAATTCCAACCGCAAACTCCATAGCTTCGGCTAAAAAACCATGCGTTTTGATGGAAACGCCTGTAAATATTTTATTGCTTAAATAATATTTCATCCCCAACCTATCATAAATTGCAATGTCAATTTTAAATGGTTGGTAAACATAATATCCAAGTTGCGCCTCTAAGGAAATTCGATTTATAAACAATTCATGCCCAACAAAAACACCAACTCTTTTGTAGTCTGTATTTGGATCTATATTTAAATTTGGATATGCTACGGATTGATATTTAATAAAATCAATATTAGATTTCGTCAAAAATAATTCGGTTCCAAATTGAATGGCACTTTTACGATTCAATCTTTTATCGGCAAAAAATCCTATATGATAAAAAGGATGTGTTCCGCTTCCAACAATTGGGCTTTCATTAATTCCTGTTCGAAGCACAAAAGTGTATTTAATTGGCTGTTTAAATTTTTTATTAAATGAAGTTGTATCAATAGTTTTATTCGCAATTTTATCAAAATTATAATTTAAACCCAGATTTATATTAAAGGTATTAATCCCGCTATTTGGCGATTTCATTCGTGCATTAGAGAAATGAGTAAAAAGAAAACCTACTTGCAATCCTAATTTATCTATGATATTGTCTTTTTTATAATTCAACCCAAAATTTACATTGCCAAGAAATTTTGAACCAAAAGCTCCGTTTTTACTATTGGTAACATTATCATGGGGATTCGATGCCATAGCAAGACCTTCAGCCACTTTAAACACTAAATTTCTATTTAAAAAATAGAAATTATAATGTAATCCAATGGCATAATTATGTCCTAAAAATTCATTTTTGAAATCTTGATATAAAAAATAAACACCGTAATCTGGGAAGTTATACGCCGATTCCCATTCTTTATTTCCATGTGTTTTTTTAGAAAAACTTAGAAGAACTCCTTCAGGATGACCGGTCACCAAATGAGATAAATCTGGTGAGTGTTTAAAGATGTTTCCAGTAAAAAAATCTGCTTCAAAAGCATTAGATTCTTTGATTTCTTGCGCAGAACTAAAACCAAATAGCAACAGTGAAATTCCTATAATAAAAACTCTCATTTGGTAAATATTGGGACGCAAATATATTCATTTTTTTTTAAAATACGGACTTTGCAATTTGCCTAATATTTTCAGATTTTCCCATAGAATAATAATGCAAAACAGGAACTCCAGCTTGTTTTAATTCCAAAGATTGCTGAATTGCCCATTCTATACCAACAATTTTTACTTCGGCAGATGATTTGCATTTTTCGATGGCACTAATCAAATCTTCAGGTAAATCTACTCGGAAAACTTGTGGCAAAAGTTGCATGTGTTTTTTTACGGCAATTGGTTTAATCCCTGGAATAATAGGAATTGTAATCCCCATTGCTCTGGCTTTATCAACAAACTCGAAGTATTTTGAATTATCGAAAAACATCTGAGTAACTACATAATCTGCTCCAGCATCTACTTTTTCCTTAAGTCTTCTCAAATCCGATTGCAACGAAGGCGATTCCAAATGTTTCTCGGGATACCCTGCAACTCCAATGCAAAAATCTGATTTGTTATCCACGTCTAATAAATCGTGTAAATATTTACCGTCATTTAAGAGTTTTATTTGTTTCACCAAATCAATTGCGTAGTCATTTCCGCCGTTTTTTGGGATAAAATATTTTTCGTCTTTCATAGCATCGCCGCGCAAAGCCATTACATTATCAATTCCTAAATAATGACAATCAACTAATAAATACTCTGTTTCTTCTTTAGTGAAACCTCCGCAAAGCACGTGCGGAATGGTATCTACATTGTATTTATGTTTTATAGATGCGCAAATACCCAATGTTCCTGGACGCATTCTTGTGAGTTTTTTATCCAATAATCCATTTCCTTTGTCAATATAAACAAACTCCTCACGAGACGTGGTTACATCAATAAAAGGGGGATTGAACTCCATTAATGGGTCAATATTATCGTATAATTCTTGTATGCTTTTACCCTTTTGTGGCGGGATAATTTCAAAAGAGAATAATGTAGTTCCTTTTGCGTCTTCGATATGTTGTGTTACTTTCATAGCTCCCTAGCCCCCGAAGGGGGAATTACAGTTGCGCCTAAAGCAGAAGACACAACTTGGTTAATAATTATATAATTTTTCAAAATTCTTTGTGTTTAATTAAGTTAACATTTTGCCCAACCCCAATTTATTTATAAAGATTGGAGTTCCCCCTTCGGGGGTTAGGGGGCTTAATCTGCTATATTTGGATTCAACCATTTATTGGCAACTTCCGTTGGAATGCTTCTGCGTTTTGCGTAATCAATTACTTGGTCTTCTTTTATTTTCCCAAGTCCAAAATACTTGCTTTCTGGGTTTCCAAAATAATAACCTGAAACCGATGACGCTGGCCACATTGCCATACTTTCGGTCAATTTTACTCCGATTTCTTGTTCTACATTTAATAATTTCCAAATCGTTGG
>CANFVB010000015.1 GCA_947450355.1 Bacteroidota bacterium | reverse complement strand
GTAAATGAAACAGCAAAAAAAAATAGCCCCAAACAAGTTGAGGCTATACCAGATAAACAAATCATTTTTAAAGACGAAGTGCTTTCTATAAGTTGAACAAAAATATGAAAAAAAAGTGAAATAAATTTGGTTTTCAAGATAGTACCTTTCCGCTACAATCTTTGTTCCATTGCATTCCACAAAGGATTTCCGCTATAATCCCTCACGCGAAACAGACAGTTTAGATTATTAGATTTTAGACTTTTTAGATTTCTATAAAATACCTTTTCTGTCATTCTGAATTTTTTTCAGTATCCAAATGAAAAATGAAGAATAGAATCTGAAATAAATTCAGGTTGACAAATAGAGAACGTTTCGTTGCAACGACAAACTGGGAAAAGATTTTTTTTACAACAAAAATAGTTGCAAAAAACGTTGTTTTTATTTTTTATCGGACATTTATGATTTCAAATATAGTTATTACTCAATTTACAAATTGTCAAAAGGATTTTTTATTTGCATTCACGCAATCTAATGATTACTCCCCTAAAAGGAACGAAATGAGTCAGTTTTTTAATAGTGCAACAGCACCAACAACCCCGCCAACGGTTTAAAAAACTGCATCACTCGGGTTTCTTAGTCCTCTGTTGGGGTTTAACAATGATAATTTGAGGTTAATTACCCCGAAATTAGGGTCTCGAACCTCAATTTCGGGGTCTTGAACCCCAATTTCGGGTCATCGAACCCCAAAAATGCACTTCGAGACCCCATTGACGCACTTCAGAACCCCAATGACGCACTTCGAGACCCCGTTAATGGGGGTCGAGACCCTAATTATGCGCTTCAGAACCCCAATTACGCAGTTCGGAACCCCATTGACGCACTTCGAGACCCCGTTGTCCCACTTCGGAACCCCGTTAATGGGGTTCAAGGCTTGTTAAACGTAAGAATCCTTAAGTATAATACATAATTTATTTGTAATAAAAAATCAACAACGTGTTTTTTTTTGCATCTATTTTTGTGGTAAATAAATTCTTTCCCCAGTCTGTCGTTGACACTAAAAGCGCTTTATTTGTAAATCTAAATTTATTTCAGTTTCTTTTTTTAATTTTTCATTTGGATATTGAAACAAATTCAGAATGACAAAAAAGGTGTTTTGGAAATAGTTAATCCTATACCCAGCCTGTCTTTGCGAGGCACGAAGCAATCAAAAGGAAAGGGTGACTGGACGGGAATGAATTAACGTACAATTATTTCGGGGAGGTTGACATTAACGTTTCCTTGATAGAGTTTGTGGCGAATTAAGAAATCTGAATCTTTCGATTTTGGATTACTTTGTAAGTCTAAAACCAACTTTCCATTAAGCCAATTGCTCAGTATTACCAAACGGCTGTCGGCAGTGGTGCTTCATTATTTCACTTTAATATACTTTTTTCTGTAGTCTTCAAAAACTGGATAAGATATAATAATATATTATTTTTTAATTCCTATTTTAGTGGGCTATTTGGACAATCAGCTGAATTAATTGTAGAATTAACTTCTGAATATGTTCCAATTGTACCAGTGTTTGATACAATTGAAACATAACATATCAAACCATTAGAAGTTACATTGTTATTATTATTATTATTATTATTGTCAAAAACGAGATTCTTATTACTACTTACTGATTGAAATGTTCCGCTCCCATCTCCCGGGTCAACCAACACTTCTGATAATTTTCAACTTCCAACTAAGGTAGATAATTTATTTCTTCATTGTTTTTATTCATGATACTAAAAATACAATTGATCTTTCATGATTTTATTATTATTAGATACGTTTAAGATATGGCTCATCAATATTTTTGTCAACATGTTTCTCTTTATATATTCTCAAATCTATTCTTTATTTTCTTCCTAATTCTTAAATCAATTTTTAGTTTTTTATAAAATCCTACATTTTTTAATAGTCAAAATAAAATGTACCTTAGCAGAAATACGAATTTATCACTATTCCAATTTTACAATTGCAAAACATGAAAAAATATATAAACCCATTTTTGTTGTTTTTAGTTTCAATTTTACTCACTTTTTGCGCTTCAAAAGAAAACCTTAAAGCAACTTTCCCACAAGAAATTGCGTCAATGTCATTTGAAAAATGGACTGGCGGAAGAAGGGAAACTGGAAGTGGAACAAAAGTTAGCATCGAATTTAAAAAACCGCTCCAAAAAGACATTCAGTTACAGAAAATATTTTTTCAAAATCAAGAAACAGAAATTGTTCAAGAAAATGAAACAAAATATGGCGCAAATTTTCATTCCAATGCCTTATATCGGGAACAACATTCATCAGATGCAGCGTCTAAAAATTTCAATTTGAAAGACAATGAAGCCGTAATTGAATATCAAAATCACAACAAAACCTATTTTTATAAATGTAGCAATATCAAAGAAATTCCAATGATTATGTATGAATAGACAAAAACTACCAAAAATTACTTATTTTTGTTACTTTCAAATCATAAAACAACCTTGAGCATTTATAAAAGTCTTTTCAAACAAACTGCCATTTACGGACTCGCAACGGTTTTGCCGCGAATGTTCAGCTTTTTGTTAGTGCCACTTTACACCGATTTACTTCCAAAAGCAGCCTACGGAAAAGTCACCATTATTTTTGCTTGGATGATTTTTTTCAACGTGATTTTGGCGTACGGAATGGAAACCACTTTTTTCAGGTTTTACAATAATGAAACCGACAAAAAAGCAGTAATTGAAACCACGACAGTTTCCATATTTTGGTCAACGCTACTCTTTTTATTTCCTGCTTTATTACTAAAAAATTACCTCGCCGAATTATCAGGAATCGATGTGCAATACATCATTTATACCATCTGGATTTTAGTCTTAGACGCCTTAGTAATCGTGCCTTTTTCTAAACTTCGAGCCTATCAAAAACCAATGATTTATGCCGTAATAAAAATTGGAAACGTAGTGGTGAACCTCTCTTTAAACGTTTTCTTTTTAATCTATTTACCCAAAATCGCTCAAGCAAATCCAGACAGTTTTCTGGGGTCGTTATACACCGAAAATTTTGAAGTTGGCTATATTTTTGTTTCCAATATCATCGCAAGTTTACTAACATTTATAGCACTTTCACCGAATTATTTTCACGTAAATTGGAATTTCGATTTCAATCTTTGGAAACGAATGATGCGCTACGGATTGCCAATTTTGGTCGCCGGAATCGCCTTTGCCATCAACGAACAATTCGATAAAATTTTATTGGGAAAATTGCTACCCGCCAATATCGCCGAAGCCGAAGTTGGTGTTTATTCCGCCTGTTACAAACTCGGATTGTTTATGGTTTTGTACCGAACCGCCTATACTTTAGGAATCGAACCTTTCTTTTTCAGTCACGCCAAAAACGAAAATGCGCCTCAAACCTATGCCACAATAACCAAATATTTCGTCATTTTTGGATCGTTTATTTTGTTGTCCGTAATCGTTTTTGCCGATATTTTCAAATATTTTATGATACGTGATTCGTCCTATTGGGAAGCTATGAAAGTCGTTCCGTTAATTATTTTGGCGAACTTTTTCCTCGGAATTTACACCAATTTATCTGTCTGGTACAAACTCATCGACAAAACCTATATCGGTGCCTATATTTCCATTATCGGAGCAGTCGTGACGCTGGTTTTAAACTTTTTATTAATCCCAACAATGAGCTATTACGGCTCTGCAATCGCCACAATTGCTGCTTACGGAACGATGATGGGAATTTCCTATTTTCTTGGAAATAAATATTATCCAATTCCCTATGATATTAAAAAAATCACTGGATATTTAGGATTATCCATCCTATTTTCCATAATTTCATTCTATTATTTTCGTGAAAATTACTTCGTTGGAATCCCGTTATTGCTAGCATTTTTGTATTTTATATATTACAACGAAAAAGAAACATTGAACAAAATTTTAAAACGAAAATAATTACGGAAAAATAAAACAGAAATTGCTGACAATCACACGTACGGACAGCTCGCGAGCTGTCCCTACCAAAAATAAAAATATGAAAATAAACATCATCAACAAATCACAACACGATTTGCCAAATTACGAAACCATTGCCTCGGCAGGAATGGATTTGCGTGCCAACTTATCCGAATCCATAACCTTAAAACCATTGGAAAGAACCATCGTAAAAACAGGACTTTTCATAGAATTACCAATTGGCTTTGAAGCGCAAGTTCGCCCAAGAAGTGGATTGGCAGCCAAAAAAGGAATCACCGTTCTCAATTCACCAGGAACAGTTGACGCCGATTATCGTGGAGAAATTGGAGTAATTTTAGTAAATTTATCCAACGAAGTTTTCATTATCGAAAACGGAGAAAGAATCGCGCAACTTATTATTGCAAAACACGAACGTGCAGAATGGATTGAAGTGCAAGAATTGTCAGAAACGTCAAGAGGAGAAGGCGGATTCGGAAGTACGGGAGTAAAGTAGCCCCCAATCCCCCAAAGGGGGTTAAAAAAGAGAAAAAAATAGTATAAATTATTAAAATCCTACTTTCCCCAGTAGCAGTTCCCCCTTCGGGGGTTAGGGGGCTTAATATGAAAATAATAGTTCCAATGGCAGGTCGTGGTTCACGCCTTCGCCCACACACATTAACAGTTCCAAAACCGCTAATTCCAATTGCGGGAAAACCAATCGTACATCGATTAGTTGAAGATATTGCGGGCGTTTTAAATCAAAAAATCGAAGAAGTAGCTTTTATCATTCACGAGAGTTTTGGAAAAAAAGTTGAAGAAGAATTAATTGCAATTGCCCAAAAACTTGGAGCAAAAGGCACCATTTATTATCAAAATGAAGCTTTAGGAACAGGTCACGCCATTATGTGCGCCAAAGATTCTTTGAGTGGACCAGCCGTTATAGCTTATGCGGATACTTTAATTCGTGCCGACTTTGAATTAGATGCATCTGCCGATAGTGTTATTTGGGTAAAACAAGTCGATCAGCCTCAAGAATTTGGAGTAATTAGCCTTAACGAAGCCAACGAAATAATTGAATTAGTAGAAAAACCAAAAGAATTTGTTTCTGATTTAGCAGTAATTGGAATATACTATTTCAAAGATGTTGCCGTTTTAAAAACAGAACTTCAAGCCGTTTTAGACAACAACATAATTCACGGTGGAGAATATCAAATCAACGATGGAATTAAACAAATGATGGCAAAAGGTATGAAATTTGTACCTGGAAAAGTTGATGAATGGATGGATTGTGGAAACAAAAATGTAACTGTTGAAACCAACTCAAGAATGTTGGGTTTTTTGCATAACGATGGGGAACATTTGGTTGATTTCGGTGTAAAATTAGAAAATTCAACAATCATTCCGCCTTGTTATATTGGCGAAGATGTGGTTTTAATAAATGCAACGGTTGGTCCAAATGTTTCTTTAGGAAACGGATGTTTGGTAGAAAATGCAACGTTAAAAAATAGTTTGGTACAAAACCATTCTACAATAAAAAATGCTACCTTAGACAATGCAATGATTGGAAGTCACGCCAGTTTTGACGGAAATTTTACAAGCATTAGTATTGGAGATTACTCGGTTTTAGAATAAAAATAATGATGAAAAAGTCAGTTTTTATAGTCCTTTTTTCGATTTTGCTTTGCAATCAAACTTCTCTATTTGCACAAACTGAGCCGGAAGATGTTGCGTTGGCAAAAGACGATTTTCAAGATTCTTTCTTTGAATCTTTAAAACAAAAAGGGATAGAAAATTATGACAAAGCCATTATTGAATTAGAAAAATGTCTGAAAATTCAACCTGAAAATGCTACTATTTATTTTGAATTAGGAAAAAATTATTTAGCACAAAAAGAATATAAAAAAGCATACGATTCTTTTGAAAGCGCTACAAAAATTGATGCTAAAAACAGATGGTTTTGGGTTGGAATGTACGATGTTTGTTATGAAACCAAAGATTTTGAAAAAGCAATTCCGATTGTTATAAAACTGGTAGAATTCAAAAAAGAATACAAAGAAGAATTGGTGTCATTGTATATGAATACGCAACAATTTGACAAAGCATTGGATTTGATAAATGAGTTGAACGATGCGGTTGGAAAATTGGAATTACGAGAAAATTATAAAGCTCAAATTCTGCAAGATCCAAAATATCAGAGTTCGGAACGCAATAATTTATTGGAACAAATCAAGAAAAATCCAAAGGAAGAATCGAACTATGTTTCCTTGATTTTTTTATACAATGAAAACAACCAAGAAGAAAAAGCGCAGGAAATTGCTAAGAAATTAGAAATTGCAATTCCAAATTCGGATTGGGCACAAGTGAGTTTATTTAAATTATATTTAAATAATAATGAAGGAGGAAATGTGGTAAAAGCTATGAATTTTGTTTTGGCAAGTCCAAAAATTGATAGCAAAATCAAACATAGAATGTTGAATGAATTCATCTTATTTATAAGCGACAAACCACAATTTGATGGAGATTTGGAAAAAGCAGTTTCTTATTTTAATAACGATAAAGATGTTCAAGTTGCAAAAGAATTAGGAAAATTCTATCACAATAAAAAAGACTGGGACAAAGCCATTCGATTCTATGAAATGCAAACCAATAAAAACCCAGATGATATAGAAACGGCATTACTTTTGTTAGAATGTTATACTGAAAAAGGTCAATTTGACGTTATAGAAAAGAAAACGGATGCCTTGTTGCAAATTTATCCAACACAACCGCAGTTTTATTATTACTCAGGATTGGCATTAAATCAAAAAGGAGCGTTCAAAAAAGCAAAAGAAATGCTTGAAACTGGATTGGATTTTATAATTGATAATACAGAATTGGAAATAAATTTCGATATACAATTAGGAGAATCCTACAATGGATTAGGTGATTTGAAGAAGAAAGAATTTTATTTCTCTAAAGCTGAAAATGCTTTAAAACAAAAAAAATAATGAAAAAATACATTGGCTTAGCCACGATTTTCGTTTTGTTTTCTTGCACCGCCAAAAAGACTTTGGTTGCAGAAATCGTTGCAAATAAGGAGCTAACATCTGAAAAAATAATAGAAAAACATTACAATGATAAAATGAGTTTTTCTACTTTATATATCAAATCGAGTGCGAGTTATAAAGACGACAAACAATCGCAAAATGTAACGGCAGAAATTAAAGTTAAGAAAGACGAAAAAATATTAATTAGCATTCGTTTTCTTGGAATTACAATGGCGAAAGCATTAATCACACCTGATAAAGTTCAGTATTATGAGAAAATAAATGGCAGTTATTTTGAAGGAAATTATGGTGCTTTAAGCCAATGGTTGGGCACCGATTTAGATTTTCAAAAAGTTCAGAATATGTTAATCGGCGAATCATTTGATGATTTGAAAATTGGAAAATACGATGCCATTTTAGAAGATAAATTATATAAATTATCAGCCAGTTCAAATGCGGGAATTAATAAGACATTCTACTTGGGAAGTGATACTTTTTTGGTTAAAAAACAGGAAATTTCACAAACAGCGCAAGGTCGAATGTTGCAAGTGAGTTATCCCGAACGCAAAGAAGCTTCGGAAGCATTCTTGCCATTGCGCATCGCTATTGAAGCCATTCAAAACTCAGGAAAAACAAATATTAATATCAATTATAATTCTGTTTCTTTTAATGAAGACCTTTCTTTTCCATATTCTGTTCCAGAATCGTACGAACGAGTTTTTATTAATTAGATTTGCATAAATATAGCTCCAATATGTCAAAATTTATTTTTAGTTTATTAATTATCTGTATGACTTCTTCCATTTGGGGTCAGGAAGATCAGCAGCAAAAATTGGAAGAACGTAAGGCTCAAATCCAAAGAGAAATTCGTGAAAACGAAGCATTGTTGCAGGAAACCAAGAAAAAAGAAAAATCAGTTACTAACATAATTGTAATTCAGGCAAGTAAAATAAAACTGAAAGAAAAACTAATAAATACTACCGAAAAGCAAACCAAATTGCTTAGTAATGATATGTATATTAACCAGTTGCAAATAAACAGACTCAATAGAGAATTGGAAATTCTTAAAGAAGATTATGCTGCAATGATTGTGAAATCCTATAAAAGTCGTTCAGAGCAAAGTCGAGCGATGTTTCTATTGTCGTCAGAAAATTTCTTGCAAGCCTATAAAAGAGCGCAATATATGAAGCAATATGCGAGCTACAGAAAAACGCAAGGAGTTGAAATAAAAGACAAATCGGAAGAACTTACGGTTTTTAATGGAAAATTAGTTGTTCAAAAAACAGCCAAGCAAAAATTGATTGAGGAAAATGAAAAAGAACGTTTGGCACTTCAAAAAGAGAAACAAGAGCAAGAAATTTTAGTAAATTCTATTAAAAAAGACAAGAAAAAAATTATTGCTGAAATCAAGAAAAAACAACAAGAAACAAGAGCAATCGATCAAAAAATTGAACGTTTAATTCGAGAAGCAATTGCTGAAGCCAACAGAAAAGCGGCTGAAGCCAATAGAAGAGCGGCAGATGCAAATAGAAAAGCATCGCCAAGCAACACCAAAATTCCAACTAAAGAAGCTGTTGTTGCCGAAACAAAAGCAATTGAATCATCATCCAAAATTGTATTGACAGCCGAGGGGAAAATCATAGCCGATAATTTTAAAGCGAACAAAGGAAGGTTGCCGTGGCCAGTTGAAAAAGGAAGCGTTTATTCTGCTTATGGAGAACATCCACATCCAGAATTCAAAACATTAACAATAAAAAATAGCGGTGTAGATATTGAAACCGAGAGAGGCGCAAATGCAAGAGCGGTTTTTGGGGGAATTGTAACCAGCGTAATGGTTTTTTCCCCAGTAAATACAGCGGTTATGATTCAGCACGGAGATTTTTTCACGGTGTATCAAAATTTAAGTTCCGTTTCAGTGAGCAAAGGAGATAAAGTTTCTATAAAACAAACCATTGGAAGAGTTAGAACCAATGGCGATACAGGAAAAACAATAATAAAATTCACTATTTCTCAGAATACAACCTATTCTAATCCGAGTGGTTGGTTGTATAATATGTAAAATAAAAGGGGAGTCAATGAATTTGATTCCCCTTTTATCTTACGTAAACAACGCTTTTAATTCCGTAGCTTCATTTGGCTTCATTTTTCCAGCCAATACCAAACTTAATTGTTTTCTTCTTAATGCTGCATCAAAACGTTCTTTTTCTAATTCTGTTTCAGGAATAATTGGCGCAACTTCTACAGGTCTTCCAGTATCATCAACGGCTACAAAAGTATAAATTGCTTCATTGGCTTTACTTCTAATTCCAGTTTCACGGTCTTCAACCCAAACATCAATATAAATTTCCATAGAACTTTTGAAACTTCTGGAAACTTTTGCTTCAACGGTAACTACGCTTCCTAAAGGAATTGCCCGATTGAAAGCAACATGATTTACAGAGGCAGTAACGGCTATTCTTCGTGAATGTCTTCTTGCCGAAATACTTGCCGCTCGATCCATTCTTGCCAATAATTCACCACCAAAAAGATTGTTTAATGGATTCGTTTCGCTCGGTAAAACCAAATCGGTTAAAATGGTCAACGATTCTGAAGGATGTTTTGGATGCATGTTTTTTTTTACAAAGGTAATTAAGTAAGTCGAAAGTTTTAATGTCGTAAAGTCAAAAGTCTCAAAATAGTGAAAACTAGATAAAATCAGTGTCATACAATAAACCACATATTTTAAAATATGAAACTTATTTATACTTACTACTAACATTGTATAAAAAAATCCCGATATTATCGGGATTTTTTTATTTATATTTCTTCAATTAGCAACCAAGCATCAGGATTTTGAGTTTTTTGAATTTCAACTCTTGCCTTTTGAGCTTCTTCAAATGTTGGGTAACTTCCATAAAGTACAGGAAATAAACCGTGATTATTTGGAGCTAATCTTCTTGCTTTGAAGCCTTCTTTACTTAATTTTTGATATATTCTTTCTGCATTTTCTTCAAGTCTAAAAGAACCCGCAACAACGTGATACGGCATTTTTTCTTCCTTAACCGTTAAAGTTACAGATGGCAACGGACTTTCAATAAAGAATGTAGCTTCTTGAATTTTATTTTGTACTTGTTCTTGCACCGCTTTTTCTACTATTAAAGTATCAGATGCAACTTTATCTTGGTATAATTTAATACCCATAATTCCAGTAAACGATAGCGATAAAACGATAATTGCTGCATATTTTAAATAAGTGCGTCCTGAATTTTTCTCAGCAATCAATTGAATAACATCGCTTTCTTCAACAGTTTCAAATACATGTTGAAGCACTTCTCTTTTAATTGAAGGAGCAATTATTGAACTCAAACCGAAAGAATTTGACAAATAATTCGGTTGCTCATAAGGAGAGAAAACAATATTTTTTTCTGAATTTAACGAAAGTTCACCAATGTTTTTTAACGCAATTGTATTTTCAAATTGCAAGGCGTTTTTCCACTTTGTAACTTCAATTTCTATAGAAGCTACGGCAGTTTCATACGTGCTTTTTTCATTTTGAGAAATATGATTGGCTAATAATCCGTCATTATTTTTCAAAAACGAATTAAACGAAATCAATTTTTTAGGCGGATAAAATCCATTAGTGTTTTCGTTCCATTGTGCCGATTGAATCTCGGTCAAAAAAGCACCAAAACTTGGAATCGTAACACATTGATACCTATATAAAAGCTGTGAAATGTAAAGTTCTAAATTCATAATAACAAAGTTATACAATCAAAATAGTTATCAAAATTTTATTCACATTTTTTATTAACAATTTGCAAAAAAATGCATACATTACACATTCAAATATTTGCCATGAACGAAACCGAGTTATTTTATTTATTAGCCTTACAAAAAGTGGAAGGAGTAGGCGATATTGTTGCTAAAAAACTAATTTCCCACTGTGGAAATGCCGAAACTATTTTCAAAACCAAGTCGTCACAATTGTCTTCTATTGATGGAATTGGGACTGTTTTACTTTCAAAATTAAAAAATAAATCCATTTTTGAGAAAGCGGAAGCGGAATTAAAATTCATAAAAAATAATGAAATCAACGTTGCTTTTTTCCAAGATGAAAAGTATCCCGAACGCCTGAAACATTGTATTGACGGTCCACTTTTGTTATTCTCTTCTGGAAATATTGATTTCAAAACCAGAAAAATAATTAGTATTGTTGGTACACGGCAAATTACTTCTTATGGAACCGAATTCTGCAAAAAATTAATTTCCGATTTAGCACCTTTAAATCCAATAATCGTGAGTGGTTTTGCGTATGGCGTTGATATTGTGGCACATCAAGCTGCAATGGAACACGATTTGCAAACTATTGGCGTAGTTGCTCACGGTTTAGACCAAATTTATCCAAGTGTTCATAAAAAATATGTTGCCAAAATGGAAAAAAATGGCGGTTTTATGACGGAGTTTTGGAGCGGAACCAATCCCGAAAAAGAGAATTTTGTAAAACGAAATCGAATCGTTGCAGGAATGTCGGAAGCTACAATTGTCATTGAATCTGCGGATAAAGGCGGTTCGTTAATCACTGCGAATTTAGCCAATGACTACAACCGAGATGTTTTTGCAGTTCCAGGCAGAACATCGGATAAATTCAGTCAAGGGTGTAATAATTTAATAAAAACTCAAAAAGCTAATTTGCTGACAAGTGCTGCCGATATATTGTATATTTTGAATTGGGATTTACAAGAAAAATCCAAACCAGTTCAAAAACAATTATTTGTAACTTTAGAAAATGACGAACAAAAAATATACGATTACCTTCTGAAATCTGGAAAAGAAATCCTCGATATTATTGCTTTAGAATGTGATTTTCCGATTTATAAAATCTCTGGAATGTTATTAAATATGGAATTAAAAGGCGTAATTCGACCTTTACCGGGTAAATTATTTGAGGCAATTTAGAAACTAAAACCTAATTTTTCTCTAACTCTTCTCAAAACACCATTGGCAACAACTTTCGCTTTTTCGGCACCTTCAAATAATTCGTGATCAATTTCTGGCAAATTACTCATATAGTAATTGTATTTTTCACGCTCGGTTTTGAATTTCTCTGTAATCAATTCAAATAAGTCTTGTTTGGCGTGACCATAGCCATAATCAGCATTTGCATTAGCATAATTAAAAATCATTTTTTCAATTTGATTTTCGTCAGCTAATATTTTATAAATGGCAAAAATGTTACACGTTTCAGTATTTTTTGGTGCTTCTAAAGGCGTGCTATCACTTTCAATTCCCATAATTTGTTTGCGCAAAGCCTTATCATTTAAAAAAATATTGATGATATTATTCGCAGATTTACTCATTTTTCCACCATTCGTTCCGGGAACATATTTGGTATCTTCTTGAATATACGATTCTGGCAAAACGAAAGTTTCCCCCATTTGATGATTGAAACGAGCCGCAACATCACGAGTAATTTCAATGTGCTGCAATTGGTCTTTTCCAACAGGAACAAATTCGGCATCGTACAATAAAATATCAGCCGCCATAAGCATTGGATAAGAAAATAATCCTGCATTTACATCTTCCAAACGGTCGGATTTATCTTTGAATGAATGTGCCAATGTCAATCTTTGAAAAGGGAAAAAACAACTCAAATACCAAGATAATTCTGCCGTTTGTGGCACATCAGATTGGCGATAAAAAATCACTTTTTTAACATTCAAACCACACGCCAACCAAGCAGCGGCGGTACTATAGGTATTCGCTCTTAAAGTTGCACCGTCTTTTATTTGTGTGATAGAATGTAAATCGGCAATGAAAAGAAACGATTCATTCTCGGGTTTATTCGACAACTCAATCGCTGGGATTATTGCGCCTAATAAATTCCCTAAATGTGGTGTTCCTGTGCTTTGTATGCCTGTTAAAATCTTTGACATTGTTTTTTATTTATCGCAAAGTTAAACCTTTGTATTAAAAATAACAGCTAATTGTGTATTTTTGACAATATGAAATTAATAAAAAACATTTTTTGGCTTCTTTGGCGAATTTGGTTTTACATTATGCTGGGAATTCCTATCATTATAATGTTCCCGTTTCTATTGATTTCTATTCTTAAAGAAAAATGGTATCCCTATTTTTTTATAATGGCTCGAATTTGGGCAAAAGTAATTCTTTTTGGGACTGGCTTTTATTATAAAATTGAGCGAGAACAAGAAATGGAACCCAATAAAAGCTATATGTTGGTTGCCAATCACACTTCTATGACGGATATTATGTTGATGCTTGTGGTTTCAAAACATCCTTTTGTATTTGTTGGCAAAAAAGAATTATCAAAGATTCCATTGTTCGGATTTTTTTACAAACGTACGTGTATTTTAGTGGATAGAAATAGTACGAGAAGCCGAATGGAAGTTTTTAACCGGGCCCAAAAAAGATTAAATCAAGGTTTGAGTATTTGTATTTTCCCCGAAGGCGGCGTTCCCTTAGATGAATCTATCGTTTTGGACGACTTTAAAGACGGGGCTTTTAGATTGGCAATTGAACATCAAATTCCAATTGTGCCAATTACTTTTGCAGATAACAAAAAGCGAATGTCCTATACTTTTTTCAGTGGAAGTCTCGGAATTATGAGAGCAAAAGTGCATCCTTTTATTTATACAACTGGAAAAACTATTGAAAACAAAAAAGACATTCGAGAAGTTAAAGAATACGCTTGGTCGATAATTCACAAGCAACTTTTGGAATATAATAAATCATAGCTTCTAGGTTGTTGTAACGTAATAAAAACTTATTTTTTTGAAAAAGTTTGTTTATTTTGAAAATAACTAGTTTTTACAATTTTTTAATTTCGTTTTATTTTCATAACAAAACGTATTTACGTTGTATTATAAAAAGACTTGATTTATTCAAAAATCTATAAACTTAAAAGAATACTAACCGCATTTCCGCCAAAACCAACCGCATTTACCAGTATCTTTTTCAAAGGTTTCTCTTGAAATTGTGCTTCAGCAAATGGAACTCCGATAAAAATTTGCTTTTGCAACATCAAAACTGCCATTTCAATGCTCAACATCCCCGAAGCTCCAAATGTGTGTCCAATTTTCCATTTGTTGGTTGTCAATAAAGGAAGGTTGTCACCAAATACTTTTTGAATTGCTTTATATTCTGTCAAATCCCCTTTTATGGTTCCTGGCGCGTGCATTACAATCACATCAACTTCTGATAAATTTGTAGTTCCTAATGCCATTTTCATCGATTTTTGAAAACAAGTCGCTTCCGCAGAAACGGAAACATTGTGTTCCAAAATTTCTGTAGCATATCCAATTCCTTCAATAAAAGCTAGCGCATTTTTCTTTTTTCCAATTTCTAAACAACAAACGGCAGCGCCCTCACCAAGAATCAAGGAATTTTCCTTTTTTTCTAAGTCGAAAGCACGACACGGAAATTCATCATTATTCTTGGAATAAATTTTCAAAGCACGCATTTGAGCAATCGTAAAATCGGTCAATGGAGCTTCACTCCCGCCAACTAAAAATTTATCTGCCATTCCAGCTTTAAGCCAAGCAACGCCATTTAGCAAAGCATGTAATGCCGTTGAACAAGTAATAGAATGCGAAATTTCAGGACCTTGACTTTGTAAATCGTGAGAAACCCAAGAAGAAATATTTCCAAGTGTGGTTGTTGGTGATGCCAAAGTTGCGGCTTTTCCTGTTTTTATAAAATCAAGGTGGTGCTTTTCAAACAATTCAGTTGCGCCACGAGAAGAACCAATATTAATTCCAAAACTATCTCCAGTTTTCCAACCCGCATCAATTGTTGCTTTTCGAGAAGCTGCTATTGCAAATAAAACCGAATTGTCTAACGCTTTGTATTTTTGATCTGAATTTTTCAATGCTTCAATTTCCTGTTTTGAAGCTGCATCTAATGGTGCCACAAGTGCATTTTGAGTACCAAAAGCAGTTGCCACAAAACAATGATTGTTGGATTGGTAGTTTTTCCAAATCACATCTTCATTGTTTCCTAAACCAGAAAGAGAAGCGATGGCGGTAATAGAAATTGTTGTTGGCAAAGGGTTTTATTTAATTATGAGTTATGAATTATTAAATCAATTATGAATTATAAGTTATGAATTATTGAAAACGGGTCAACTTTATGACTTTAAGACTTTGGACATTCGACTAATTTTAAATCAAACCATCTCCAAAGCACTCTCAACCACTTCGTAAATTTTTTTCAATTGGCTATTTGTTATAATATAAGGCGGCAAAATATAGACGATATTTCCAACAGGGCGCAAAACTATTCCGTTTTCAATGAAAAAATCATAGAGTTTGTTTCGCAAAGTTCCGTAATAACTTGCTTGGTTTTCCGTTTTTATTTCCAATGCAAAAATGACTCCTAAAACCCGTGTTGTGGTTACTTTTGGATGTCTTTCAATGTGTTTTTGAAATTCCAAATGACTTTGATTTACTCGTGCGATATTGGTTTGCATTTCATCGGTTTGCAATAATTCCAAACTTGCCAAAGCCGCTGCACAACCTGTTGGATTTGCAGTAAATGTGTGTCCGTGAAAAAGCGCTTTATTAATATCATCACTATAAAAAGCATCAAATAAATCTTGAGTGAACGTGGTAATTGCCATTGGAATTGTCCCGCCCGTCAAGGCTTTTGACAAACACATCATATCGGGTTGAGTTTGCAAATAATCGCAGGCGAACGTTTTTCCAGTTTTCCCAAAGCCTGTCATTACTTCGTCAGCAATGGTTAAAACGCCATTTTCTTGACAAATTTTAATTAATTTATCTAACGCTTCTGGCTCATACATTACCATTCCCGCCGCTCCTTGCACTAAAGGTTCAAAAATAAATCCAGCACAATTATTAGTGTTTATGGCTTTCGCCAATGCTTGAAAACTGGCTTCTTCCTGACCTTTTATTGGAACAGGAATCCGAACGATATCAATAAACATTCCTTCAAAAGCTTGGGTATAAAACGAAATTCCACTTGCGGCCATTGCGGCAAAAGTATCTCCGTGAAAGGCATTTTCAAAAGCAATTATTGTCGTTTTCTTTTCTCCTTTATTGAAAAAATATTGCAAAGCGACTTTTATTGCGACTTCAACAGCGGTTGAACCATTATCAGAAAAAAAGATTTTCTTTTGATTTGTTGGTAAAATTTCCATCAGCTTTTCAGATAAAACTACGGCTGGTTCGTGCGTAAATCCTCCAAATAATACGTGTTCCAATGTGGTTAATTGCTTGTAGATTGCGTCGGCAATAAACCGATTTGAATGCCCAAAAGGATTGACCCACCAAGAAGCAATGGCATCAATATATTCCTTATTGGAATCGTCCCAAAGCAACGCTCCTTCGCCTTTTACAATTGCAATTGGCGGTTTTGAAGTTTTGTGTTGGGTATAAGGATGCCAAAGATATTGGCCGTCTCTTTCGGTAAGCCCCCTAACCCCCGAAGGGGGAATTGAATTACTCATAATTCTATTTTCAATAAGTTATCTCGAAACAAATCGGCATATTCTGAAATTACATTTTGATCGAAATACGGTTCTTCCTCAATTCTACCAATGCATTTTAGTTGCGTTGTATTCAAAATTATGGTTTCGGTAGGCAGATTTTCATTTCCATTAAAAATAATCCCTGCAATATTTATCCCACGATTTTTCAACGCTTCAATGGTCAATAATGTATGGTTGATACTTCCCAAATAATGGCGAGAAACAACAATTACTTTGTAATCAGGTTGAATTAAATCTAGGACAAAATCAGTTTCATTTAAGGGTACGAATAGTCCGCCAGCACCTTCAATAACAAGATGATTGGCTGTTTTTGGTTCAATTATATTTTTTAAATCTATCGTAATTCCGTCCAATTCAGCTGCTAAATGCGGACTTGCGGGCGTGTTAAGTTTGTAGCTATTTTCGTGAATAACCGATTTGTTATTTGAAACATAGCGTTGGATTTTATGACTGTCAGAATCATTTAAATCACCCGCTTGAATGGGTTTCCAATAATCGGCTTCAAGCGCTTCGGTGATAATTGCTGAAGCGATGGTTTTGCCTACGTCGGTTGATATTCCTGTTATAAAGATTTTCATTTTTTTTATTTAACCGCAAAGTTCGCAAAGAAATAGCAAAGTTCACAAGAGAATTGGTTTTAATGTTGATTAAAAAACTAATGTATTAACAGGTTTGTTCAGTTGAATTCAAACTTACATTTACTACATCTATATTTATGCTTAGAATAAAATGGCATTAAAACAAAAAGTATTGAAAAAATAAATGCAAGTAGATTTTTTGTGTCTTTTATTGAAGTTGTCATTTTGACTTGTTTATAATCACACTTTGGACAATGTACTAATTGGTTCATTTCATCCAAAGAATATTCGCTAACTTGAGAAAGAATTTCATTAGCTTTAATAAAATCATCATTATTAACAAAGAGTTTAACGCCTCCAACTGCATTACTATAAAGTGGATACGTATCAATAGTATTATTATCCCTAATAAAAACCGGAATCCCTTCAGACTCTAATTTTCCTTTAAAAATAATTGCTTCTGATGAATATTGGTATCTTCCAATTAATTTAAATACTGATTTTTCCATAACATTAAAAAACAAAGGTACTCAACAATCCCAACACTTCCGAGATTTCTTCCTTTGAATTATAACTGTGCAAACAAAATCGAAGTCGTTCTTGACCTTCTGGGACCGTTGGAGAAAGTATCGCTTTCACATCGAACCCTTTTTCTTGTAGTTGATTGGCAATCATTTTTACATTTTGATTTCCAGGAATAATGGCACTTTGAATTGCCGATTTACTTCTCACAAACATCGGTTTTAATCCTAAAATATTTTTTTCTTGATTGAAATGAATGATAGTATTTCGCAACTGTTCCAATGCCTTTTTTTCGATTTCTAAATGCTGATAAGCCACCAAAATCGTTGCTACAGCATGCGGCGAAAGTCCCGTTGTATAAATAAAACTTCGAGCAAAATTGACCAAATATTTCTTTAATTCATTACAACCAATAATTGCAGCTCCGTGACAACCCAATCCTTTTCCGAAAGTTACAATTCGAGCAAAAACAGCATCTTGCAATCCTAACATTTGAACTAATCCTTCGCCACAAACACCAAAAACTCCCAAAGCGTGCGCTTCATCAACAACCAAATTACAATTATATTTGTTTGAAATTTGCACCAATTCTTCCAAATTTGGAGTGTCACCATCCATAGAAAAAACACTTTCAGTGACGATGTAAATGGTTGTTGGTTGTTGGTTATCGGTTGATAGTTTAAGAAGTAATCTTTCTAAATCTTCAAAATCATTATGTTGAAATTTATAGGATTTGGCATTTGAAAGTTGAATTCCATCACGAATCGACGCGTGTGATAATTCATCAAATAAAATAATATCGTTGCGTTGCGGAACAGAACCAAAAAAACCCACATTAGCATCGTAACCAGAATTGAAAATCAAAGCACTTTCTGATTGATGAAATTTTGCAATATAATTTTCCGCTTCTTCATATATTTTATGATTTCCTGACAATAATCTGGAGCCCGTAGCACCGTTTTGGATGATTTTATTTTCAATTAAATACGAATGTGTTTCGTTGAAAATAGTTTCCGACTTGGCAAATCCAATATAATCATTGGAAGCAAAATCAATTAAAGTGTTGGGCAACGACAGCTTTCGCAAAGAATTATTTGCCGTCCGTTGTTCTAATTTTATGGTTAATGATTTTGGAAATTCTTTCATAGCATACAAAAGTAAGCAACTTTATTTTGTTCTTATTTTATAATTTATACCGAAAACCCTAGCCCAGATGGCAGTGGAAATCCCGCAAAATTGTGAGGCACGAACAATTTTGCGGATTGTAACGAACAGCTGGAAATAGCTCCAAAAAAAATTATAAACTAAATTCGTCAGTGTTTTGCTCGGTTTCTGTAGAATCTTTCTTGACTGGTGGCGACCAACAATCTACTTTTATAGAAAGATTATCGGGTCTTTCAAAGTCTTCTTTAGAGATGGTTAGCGTTTCGTCGTTGTAGCATTTTTTCATTAAAATCCCCCAAATTGGCAGTGCTGCAACGGCGCCTTGACCGTAAGTGATGCTTTTGAAACGTGCCGAACGGTCTTCGCAACCCACCCAAATTCCGGTGACAAGGTTGGGAACCATTCCCATAAACCACCCGTCGGATTGATTTTGCGTGGTTCCAGTTTTACCAGCAATTGGGTTGGTAAAAACATACGGATAACCGGTAACTCTTTCGTAGCCATAACCGCCGCCTTGAGTTCTCAAGCGAGAGCCAGAGCCTTCTTCGGTAACGCCTTCTAATAATTTTATTACTGCAAAAGCGATGTCTTTATTCAAAACATCGTGCGATTCTGGAATTGGTTCGTAAAGAACTACGCCGTTTTTATCTTCAATTCTTGTGATAAATTGTGGTTTGATGTAAACGCCTTGGTTGGCAAATGTGCTGTAGGCGGCAACCATATCTTCAACGGTAATGTCCACGGCACCTAAGGCGATTGATGGCTGCAATGGAATTTCGGATTTTATTCCTAATTTATGTGCCAATGCAACTACGGCTTCTGGACCAACTTTGTCCATTAATTTAGCTGAAACGGTGTTTATAGAGTTGGCTAATGCTTTTTTCAAAGTTACCATTCCACGGTATTTATTGTCGGAATTTGACGGTGTCCAAGTTTCGGTTACGTGGTGACGCCCAACAGGAATTGTAAATGGCGAATCGATTATGGAATCACAAGGCGACATATTTAGCTGCTCAATTGCGGTTGCATAAACAAAGGGTTTGAATGTGGAACCCACTTGCCGTGCGCCTTGAGCAACGTGATCGTACTGAAAATATTTGTAATTTATTCCGCCAACCCACGCTTTCACGTGACCGGTTTGTGGCTCCATTGACATTAAACCTGTTTGAAGAAAATGTTTGTAATACCGAATAGAATCTGTTGGCGTCATAATAGTATCTCGTTCGCCTTTCCAGGTAAAAACGGTCATTTTAGTTTTTATTCCAAAAGATTTAATGATTTCATCGTCACTTTTTTCTTGCAATTTTAATTCTCTCCATCGATCAGAGGTTTTCATCGATTGCATCAAAATTTTATCTGTTTCTATTTGTGAAATATTTACAAATGGTGCGTTTTTATTGGTTTTAGATTGAGAGAAAAATTCTTGTTGCAAGTTGGTTAAATGCTCTGTAACAGCTTCTTCTGCATAGGTTTGAATTCTTGAATCGATGGTGGTATAAATTTTCAAACCATCTCTGTAAATATCATATTCAGAACCGTCTGGTTTTTTATTTTCTTTCAACCAATTTTTCATAAATTCACGAAGATATTCACGGAAATAAGTTGCAATTCCATCTTTGTGACTTTCGGGGTGAAAGTCCAAAACGATAGGTTGTTTTTCTAAAGTAGCTTTTAAATTTTCTGATAAAAAATCGTTTTTTACCATTTGTCCCAAAACCACATTTCTTCGATTTTGTACTTTTTCAAGTCTGCGAATTGGATTAAATAAAGAAGGATTTTTTAGCATTCCAACCAACATTGCGCCTTCACTAATAGTTAAATCACGAGGTTCTTTATTGAAATAAACTTTCGCCGCCGAACGAATTCCTACGGCTGTATTTATGAAATCGGCTTTGTTGAAATACATTGCAATGATTTCATTTTTAGTATATTGTCTTTCTAAACGAATAGCGATAATCCATTCTTTTGCTTTTTGAACGATTCTAAAAGGCAAGAATTTTGAACCTTCCCCGTGAAATAATTGTTTGGCTAATTGCTGCGTCAAAGTACTTGCTCCTCCACTCGTTCCTAAACTTGCAACAGCGCGCAAAGTTCCTCTTCCGTCAATTCCAGAATGTTCATAAAAACGTTCGTCTTCGGTTGCTACCAATGCATCAACAAGGTGTTTTGGTAAATCTTGGTATTTTATGGAAGTTCTATTTTCGTTGTAAAATTTCCCAATAGTTACACCATCAGAAGAGATAACTTCTGTAGCCAAATTTGAATCTGGATTTTCTAAATCTTCAAAAGATGGCATTGATCCAAAAAGTCCCCAAGAAGCGAATAGGAAAAAGACACAAAAGCCTCCAAGACCGTAAAAAAAGATCTTCCAAAATTTCTTTTTGTAGTGTTCGATGTCTTTACCTTGAGCATTGTTTTTTTTAACTGCCATATTTTTAATCTAATGATTCTATTCTAAAACCAACTTCTGTAATTCCTTCTAAATTTTCTACACCAACGACTTTTCCAGTTTGACGCACGACCTGTTTGATGAGGACTTTATTGTTTTCCGAAGCTTTAAACTGAACTTTTTCTTTATAAATAAGTTTGCTTTCTTTTAAATCCGAGAAACCATCGCCAAGCAAAGTTCCATCAACATCTGCCATTTGATATTCTAATGTATCTACTTTAGTGAGTCCGTTAGGTTGCTCCAATGAAACGATTAAAAACAAATTATTGAATTTATAATCGTCATTTGCACGCAAGTTTACATACAAATTATACTTTTTTAAGGTGTCTAATTTTGGAAGATCAAAACTCACAACAGTCTTTTTATTCCAAGCACTTCCAACCGATTTATATTCGTCAAAAACTCTCTTTTTATCACAAGAAATCAAGAGTCCAGCAATTAGAATAAAAAGAAAACTACTCTTTAGGCTCATTTTTAATAGCAGGTTTAATGATGTTTTCGTTAGGTCTGATTTTGTTTTCGTTGGGTCTAATTTTATTGTCTCCAGCTGGTTTTGCCTGCTGTTTAGGCTGTTGTTTTGCCTGTTGTTTTGGCTGCGCTGGGCGATTATTATTAGCAACGATTGCATTTTCACTTGGACGTTTGTTATTTCTATTCGATTTTTTCTTTTTCTTAGGCTGATCAAATCGTGTTAAACTTTCTTGTCCCATTGCATTATTGAAATCTTTTTCAGGTTCAGCAACGATTTCCAAAGCAAAATCTTCAAGTGATGAAACTTTGTTTTTTAATTTATTTTCAGCAATAATTTCGTTAACCTGCTCAATTTTCAATACGTGCCAATTGGCGAAATTATTGGTATAAGCAAACCACATTAATCCTTTGAAAATATCTTGTTTTTGACAAATGGCATCTCCCTTTTCGGTAACTAATTTAGTATCGAAATCCGGAAAACCTTGCAAAGCATCCATATAAGTATCCAATTCATAGTTCAGACAACACTTCAATTTTCCGCATTGACCTGCTAATTTTTGAGGATTTAATGACAATTGTTGGTACCGCGCAGCAGAAGTATTTACACTTCTAAAATCGGTTAGCCAAGTAGAACAACATAATTCTCTACCACAAGAACCAATTCCTCCCAAACGAGCGGCTTCTTGACGAAAACCCACTTGTTTCATTTCAACTCTAGTACTAAATTCTTTGGCAAAATCTTTGATTAAAAGACGGAAATCAATTCGCGCTTCGGCAGTATAATAAAAAGTTGCTTTTGAACCATCGCCTTGAAATTCAATATCCGAAATTTTCATTTCCAATTTTTGAGAAATCGCCAATTCACGAGCTCTCACTTTCATTGGCTCTTCTTTATCGCGAGCTGTTGACCAAATGTCAATGTCTCTTTGAGAAGCTTTTCTATAGATTTTTGGAACATCATTACTTGCGTGATTGACTCCTTTTTTCTTCATTTGGATTCGTACCAATTCGCCTGTTAATGTCACTATTCCAACATCGTGACCAGGTGAAGCTTCTGTGGCAACAATATCGCCAATGCTTAAAGTTAGTTTTTCTGTGTTGCGATAAAATTCCTTTCTTCCGTTCTTAAAACGAACTTCAACGCAATCAAAAGGGGCTTCGCCATTTGGCAAACTCATATTAGAAAGCCAGTCGAAAACAGTTAATTTATTGCAGCTATCGGTGCCACAAGTCCCATTATTTTTACAACCCTTTGGCGCTCCGCCATCAGAAGTTGAACAACTTGTACATGCCATAATTTATATGTAGTATTGTGATAAACACAATTTAAGTTCTTAAATGATTAATGTGTAAAGATATTATTTTAATTTAAGCTTTAAAAGTTTAAAGTTTAAAGTTTTCCAAAAAGAGAAAACCGAGACTGCTTGAAATGGCAATAACGGTTTTTAGTATAGCTCTAAATTGTTATAAATACATATTTTAAAATCTTTGTCAAAATTCAAAACATTGACAAAGGTTGAAGCCGTGCGTTATGTTTGTTTTGTAAAATCCTGTTTTTTCCAACGGTTGAAACCGTTGGCTATAGAAAGCAATTAAATCATTTAGAATTGTTCAATCCGTGAATTTTAATAAATTCATCAAATTCATCTTGACCATTTTTCTTTAGATGGTGTTGTTTCTGATTTTTTATATAATTATAAACGACCTCTAATTGTGATTCGCTCACAGAAAAAGCCGCATAACCTGTTTGCCAAGCAAATTTTTCAAGAATGAGATTTTCTCCATTTATAGAATGAGAAGTACTTCCTTTTATTTGCTTGATTACATCGGCTATCGATTTATTGGGATTTAATAAAAACAAAGCGTGAATATGATCCGGCATTCCATTAATGATTCTAACGGGACAACCAAGTTCTATTAATTCCTCACGAATAGAATCATAAATTTTTTTCTCTATTGAGAAATCTATTAGTTCCTGACGATTTTTTGTTGCCCAAATAGCATGAATCCATAGTTTATTGAAAGAATGTGGCATATATTTTATTATTTAAAACGGTTAAAATCTTAGTTTATGTTTTTCATTTTCTTTTTCTTTTTCTATCGCCCTCAGGTTCTTTTTCTATCGCCCACTTCAGGGTTTTTTTCTATCGCCCACGGTTTCAACCGTGGGGAACTTATATTATTTCCAACGGTTGAAACCGTTGGCTATGGTTTTGTGTCTTACTATTTATTCCTAATTATCGCTTATATTATTTCCAACGGTTGAAACCGTTGGCTATGGTTTTGACATCCATTCCAAATTATATCCCAACGGTTGAAACCGTTGGCTATGAGTTTCTATCCTAAAACCTTATACAACTTATCAGACAACCGAATTCTGAAAGGAACTTTGAAAGTACATATATCACCCGCAATTGCTTTTTGAGCAGCATTTTCGTTGACAAACATTTCTGAAAGGAGCAGTTGTTGTTCGCCAGTGGTAATGCCTTTTATTAGAATGGTATCACCAATTTTGAGTTCATTTTCTTGAATTTCGAATTGAGCGATATTTGCTTTTGGATAAAAATGAGTTCCTTTTCCGATGAATATTTTCTTTATTTTTGGTGCTTTTACAACAACTGATTTTTTTTCATCAGCTACAAAAATACTATGACTTTCTATATTATTTTTGAACGTCAAAACGTCTGATTTTCCTTTTTTGAAGATTTTATTTCCGTTTTTTATGCCACGGCGAACCGCTTTTTGTTCGTCTTCAGGAAGATGAATTATCGATACACATTCGTCCGAACAGCAGCCTTCCATTTTAGATTTGCACGATTCGCATTGGATAAAAAGCAAGTGACAGCCTTCATTGGCGCAATTCGTATGTACGTCGCAAGGAGCGCCACATTGATGGCATTGCGAAACAATATCGTCGGTAATTCTTTCGCCCAAGCGATGGTCGAAAACAAAGTTTTTACCAATAAATTTACTTTCTAAACCTTCGGCTTTTACTTGTCGCGTATATTCGATTATTCCGCCTTCGAGTTGATAGACATTTTCAAAACCTTTGTGTTTGAAATAGGCGCTAGCTTTTTCGCATCGAATGCCGCCGGTGCAATACATCAACAATTTTTTGTCTTGTTTGTGTGCCGAAAGTTGGTCTTCGATAATGGGCAAAGATTCTCTAAAAGTGTCCACATCGGGTTTTATGGCACTTGTAAAATGACCGATTTCCGATTCGTAATGATTTCTCATGTCGACCACAATGGTATTTGGGTCTTCGAGTAAATCGTTGAATTCCCTAGCTTTCAGGTGAATTCCAATATTGGTTACATCGAAAGTTTCGTCTTCCAATCCGTCGGCAACAATTTTGTCACGGACTTTTACGGTGAGTTTCAAAAACGAATGATCATCGTGTTCAACGGCAATATTCAAGCGAATGCCTTTCATGAAATCATAGACTTCTATAGAATCTTTAAAGGCATAAAAATTATCGGCAGGAAGCGAAAGTTGGGCGTTGATGCCTTCATTGGCAACATAAATCCGACCTAAAACTTCGAGTTTGTTCCAAGCAAGAAATAATTCGTTTCGGAATTGTGTAGGATTTGAAATTTGCGCATAAGCGTAGAAAGACAACGTGAGTCGCTGTTTTCCGGCATCATCAATTATGATGGCTCGCTCTTCTGCGCTTAATGTGTTGTACAGTTGCATGCTATAAACAGTTTAAGTT
>CANFVB010000014.1 GCA_947450355.1 Bacteroidota bacterium | reverse complement strand
TAATAGGTAGTTTCTGTTAATCCAGAAGGTGCATTATAAGTACTTGAGTTAGCACTTGCAATATCATTAAATGTAACATTATCTGTAGAAGATTGCCATTGGTATTGTAAAACTCCTGTATGACCACTTGGCAAGACATCACTTGTAAAAGTAGCTGGATTTGCAGGCGTACATAAAGATTGAACTCCAGAAATTGTTCCTCCAGATGTTGGATTAATACAATTTGTTACAGTCCCTCCAATTGAAAGTCCATATTTATCAGCATTTGAGGTGTAGAATCCCCAACTTCCTGTAGCATTATTACCACTAGCATAATAACGCAAAGTAATTGTAGTACCTGAAGTAACATTTTGCAATGCTGCAACATTAGATAAATTTACCTGAGGCATTGTTAATGACGATGACAAAACAGGAGAACCTATTAAGGTAAGAGTTATACCTCCATCTAAACTATAAGCAAATTGAGAAGTAACTCCTGAAGGTGAAACAGCAGTATCTATAAATGATCCTGTTTGTTGAAAATTAGCATTAATTGAAGATAGAGAAACTACTTTTCCAGCATCTGGAGCAATCGTAAATTGATAGTAATCTGTATTGGCAGTTGAAATTCCTTCGTTCTTAAAACCAGTTGTTTTGAAATGATTTGTTCCTGCACCCGATAAAGCACCTGCGCCACGAGTTACTCTTAAAGGCGTGATTGCAGCAGTAGATGTATTTGAAGGTGTTGTTGGAATCAAACCAGAATAATATGTAGCAGCGTCCATATATTCAGTCTTAACACTTCCTACTGTAGTAAAATCCCATGCAGCTAATGGTAATGCTAAAACTGTTAAAGATTCATTTAAACTAAGTGCAGCAGAATAATTTGTACTCTCTGCTTGAGAAGCTGTAATTGTAGTAACACCAGTGCCTACATAGTGAATATAACCCGAAACAATTGTAGCAACTGCTTCATTCGAACTTGAATAGACAATAGGATTTTCTGAAGAAGTTGAAGTAGATGCAGGAAGGTAATCTGCAAAATTCACATATTTTCTAACCGTTGCTAAAAACACTGAACCACCAGAAATTACTGGGGTAGCTTTTGTAATATCTGCAGTTAAACCTATTGGTTGGGTTAACGAATAATTCCCCGCTTTTGTTCCTCCCAATGTACATGATGCCGTTACAGAAATTCCAGTTCCAGCATTTGCACTTGAAAAAGTACCTGTTCCTGTAAATGTTACATTATCTGAATTTATTACTCCTGATACTGTTCCAGTAATAACTGCTGCAGTAGTTCCATTATATACTTTATTTTGCGCAATAGCAGTATTAATTGTTACGCTTTTTGGATTAACAGTTAATGATTGTATCACATCATCTGCTACATTATATCCATTATTACCCGCTTGTGAAGCTGTAATATTTGTTGTACCTACTCCAACAATAGTTACTGTGTTACCAGATACTGTTGCAACTGAAGTATTTGAACTCGTATAAGTAACTGTTAAATTTGAACTAGCGGTTGCTGTTAAATTAAAAGCTGAATCTCCATAAGTTACACCAGACAAAGAATTAAAAGTTATTGTTTGAGGATCAAATTGAAAGTAAGAATATGCGGAACCAACATTAGTTGACCCATTACTCAATTGTACTTGTAAACTAATTCCATCTCCTCCATCAATATTGGAGGGAAGAGTTACGGTAAAAGTAGCAATACCACTTGAATTTGTAACCGCAATAGAAACATTATTTGAAGTTGCCGTTGTTGAAGTTCCTCCTATTGAATAAGACTCTGAGGTTGTACTATCTGCATTCGTAATAGTAGCGTCATAATTAAATGCATATCCCGAAACTAGGTTATTGTACTGGTCTTTTGCCGTACATGTTATAGTACGCGTAGTATTTGTCAATAAATTTCCAGAGCTAGATACCGAAGAATTAGCTGCTGTTGGATTACCTGCATTAATATCTTGAGAAACTACTGTGTCTGGATATCCAGCAGCAACTATAGTAACTGTTTTTGTACCAGAAGCAGTTAAAAGCGCATTAAGTCCTGCTGGTTTCAATTGTAAATTTCCAGAAGTTAAGCTATAATCTGTTCCAGAAGTTAAGGCAGTTGTGCCGATTTTAACAGCTGTAACCAATCCTCTCCAAGTTGCATCGTCTGCAAATGAAATATCTAATGTATTATCAACAGTATTATTAGTTGTGTCAGCAGTTAATGTTGGGCTTACAAGTGAAACAGGTGTTACACTTGACCAAGTAGTTCCAACTCTAATCTCATCTAATTCTAAAGTAGGTGGCGTACTGGTAGATCCATTTTGTTTTATAAAAAACCCAGCAATATCTGCTAAATCACCAGAACATGTTGCGGTCAAAGTATATGCAGGTTCAGTCGTTAATCCAAGGGCTGGATTTACCCAAAACTTTGTAATATCATTAGCTGTACCAGTAATAATTTGATAAGAACAAACTACTAATACAGGAGTATTTATTGGATAGTCAACAGTACCATAAACTGGAGTAGCATTAGCTCTAGAAGAAAAACCAATATTAAAATGAGTTGTTGCTTTTCCAGAGGTAGCCGATTGTCTATACCAAACAGTCGCACCTATACTACCAGAACCTGGTGCAGCTACGGTATTACTGGCAGAATTAATCAATCCAACAATATAACCTCCTGATGTAAAACCAGTTAAAGAAGTAATGTTTATAAGGTGCGAATAATAAACCGTTCCTGTTGTAGTGGTTGTAAATGCCTTAGTCACATCATCGCCACCACCTCCAAAAGCTACTTTATTTCCAATTGGAGATAAAATACCACTATAGGACAAACTACCAGGGATAATTGGTAAATCTGGTGTAGCACCTACAGAATTTCCATACCAGCCACTTGCTGCTGACAATTGTGTACCCGTGGTATAATTTAATCCATCATACATTGGTAACGTAGCTTGCCCCCAGCTCATCTGGGTGCTTAAAACAAATAATAATAAAAGCGGTAACAATCGTTTGATTGTTATTTGGCTTTTTTCTCTAAAAAAATCTCTAAATTTAATCATAAAAAAATGGTTAGTTAATAAAAAATGGGATTGAAAATAATTTATATTTTTAAAGAAAACGCATTAATAATATATAAATTAATAATTACGCAATCGATTGCACAAATATATTTAAATGAATTTAATTAGAAATTCATTTAAATGAATTATTTATTAACATTGGTGTATTTTTATATTTTTATTAATAATTATCAATTAATGTTTAATAATTGATAAAATAAAGCATAAAAGACATTAAAAATAATTGATAATTGTTGCTAATACAATTGATTACTTAAAATAACAACAAAAAAATAAAATTATTTTTGAGGCGAGTATTTATAAGTGTTGATATACTGTTTGAAAGTATGTTTTTTGTAATATGAAAAGTACGTGATAATTGGTTTGCAACGCTCATTTTTGGCTGTAGTTTTTTACTTTATTCTGGAATAGGCATATATTTATTGGCGCTTTCCTTTTTAATAAAGCCTTTTATTAAGTTTAACTTACTAAGAAAATCAACAATTTAATTGATAAACAGCTTTGTATTATTTTAGTTGCTGTAACTATTTTTATGTTACACCTTAGTAATTTTTCAAAAGATGTACGGGACTGAGCTAAAAGATGTACGGGACTTGTATCAAAGATGTACGGGACTTATGTGAAAGATGTACGGGTTTAGTTATATTTGTACGGTCAAAACAAATTTAATTAGTAACCAAACCAATTTATTATGGCAGTTCAATTCAAAATGGTACCCAAACAAAACAATTTGGTATCTCCACCAGAAGTAAAATTTTATCCTTGTTGCGTGAGCAAAGGAATAGTAACCTTAGACGATTTAGCAAAAGTCATTTCCAGTAGGTGCACCATTAGCAAAGCCGATTGTTATGGAGTCATAATTGCCTTAAGTGATGCTATTGGCGAAGCACTTTCTGATGGCAAGATTGTGAAAGTCCAAAATTTAGGTAGTTTTCAATTGAATTTATTAGGAACAGCCGCAGAGGATATAGAAGCATTAGGAAAGTCGAACATTAAAAGCGCCAAGATAGTTTACCGCCCTTCGATTGATTTAAAGAAAAAAATCAACGGAATTACCTACAAGCGAATTCGATAATAATAATGTGAATTGTTGAAATTGTTTTATCCGGTTGCACGAAGTCTTCTGACCTCGTAACCACAAAGACAAAAAACGTGTGGTTTTTAATCTGAAAAGTTAAGAATCTAAAATAAATTCAGATTGACAAACGTAATTATGAAAATATAAACGTAATTATTTAGCCACGATAGTAGCGACATCCTGTTGTGGCAGTGTTTGCAACAACAGATATAGCGAATAGCGGGTGGAATCGTGAGGTGAAATAGGAAATTTCTGCTCCAAAAAAAAGACAAACTCGAAAATCAAGTTTGTCTTTTTTAAATGTGGGCGATGAGGGGTTCGAACCCCCGACCCCCTCGGTGTAAACGAGGTGCTCTGAACCAGCTGAGCTAATCGCCCTAATTAGGTGTGCAAATATACATTTAGTATTTGTATTTGCAACTATAAATCAATAAAAATTACTTTTTTATGATGTCTTTCAAAACTACTTTGTCGGCATAGTTGATAAATTCAAGAACAATAGGCTGATTCTTAATTGTTTTGCCTTCTACAATGTAGATTTTGCCGTTTCCATATTTTACGTTGCTTTTGTCAAAATCAACATCTCCATATTTCAAAGTGTTCTTAATATCGGTCATGTCAACCCAATTTTCTTTCAATTTTGCTGCTGCAACATCGGAAACGTTAAAAGGTTTGGTACTTAAATCGTTCAAAACCCTTGCATTTGGAAAATAGTTGCATCGGGCATCTTTTCCGCTTAAAACCATGGCTACAAAGAAGCAACCCATAATGAGTCCTACAAGATAATACGCAAATCGTTGGTAAAATTTCATTTTAAATATTTTTGCAAAGATAATGCAAAGAGTAGTTAAAAAACAATTAAATTAATATCGCTGTAAAGCAAGTTAAACCAATCTCCAATTGCTTTGTTGGTAAGAATTCCGTGGTACAAGTAAACGCCATTTTTCAAACCTTTATCGCAACGAATGGCACGTTCAATGCCACCATCATCGGCAATTTGAAGTAGGAAGGGAGTGATGATATTGCTTATTGAAAGTGATGCCGTTTTGGAATAACGCGAAGGAATATTGGGCACACAATAGTGAATAACATCGTGATGAATAAAGGTTGGTTTTTCGTGAGTGGTAACTTCGGAAGTTTCAAAACAACCGCCAGTATCAATGCTGACATCAACAACTACAGAACCTTTTTTCATTAATTCAACCATTGTTTCGGTAACTACAACGGGGCAGCGTTCTTTTCCTCGCATTGCGCCAATAGCCACATCGCAACGGCGTAACGCTTTTAACAACGCTTTTGGCTGAATTGTAGAAGTGAAAATACGCTGGTTCAAATTGTTTTGCAACCGTCGCAATTTGGTAATTGAATTGTCGAAAACTTTTACATTTGCCCCAAGTCCTAAAGCACTTTTTGCGGCAAATTCACCCACGGTTCCTGCTCCAAGAATAACAACTTCTGTTGGTGGAACGCCTGTGATGTTACCAAAAAGCAAGCCTTTTCCAAATTGATTGTTAATCATTAATTCTGATGCGATTAATATGGATGCTGTTCCCGCAATTTCACTCAGTGATTTTACGGCAGGGTAGGAGCCGTCTTCGTCTTTTATATATTCAAATGCTAATGCGGTAATTTTCTTTTTGGTCAGTAATTCAAAATATTCTTTCCGGCGTGTTTTTAGTTGAATCGCAGAAAGGACAATGGTTTCGGGATTAATAAGTTCTATTTCGGCAAGAGTTAGGGGTTCGACTTTTAAAATCATCGGACAACTCAATACTTTTTTTGTGTCGGCAGTCATTTCGGCACCTGCGTCACTGTATTCTTTGTCAGAATAACTGGCGCTCATTCCTGCTCCTGTCTCAATCATTACGCGATGTCCGTGAGATACCAATGAATTTACGGCATCTGGAGTTAGGCAAATTCTGCGCTCTTGATAACTGGTTTCTTTTGGGATTCCAATAAAAAGCTCACTCCGATGTTTTGTAATTTCAAGTTTTTCCTCTTGAGGAATTAACTGTATTTTGGAAAAAGGTGTAATTGCCATTGGATTTTGAAATTAATCTATAAATTTATGAAAAATAAACTAAATAAGGAAAACCGACAGCTGGTTTTTTCGATTTCATTTGTTTACATGACTACAAATCTCAGAAATTATTTCCAAAATTAAGGATTTTTATTTTAACTCTAAAAATCGCTTTCCATCAGCTTGTAATTTAATATTTACAACAGAATGCACTTCAGGAATTAGGGTTTCTATTTTTTCTGACCATTCAATAAAACACCAATTACCAGAATATAAATACTCGTCAATCCCCATATCTAAAGCTTCGGTTTCACTTTTAAGACGGTAACAATCAAAATGGTAAACTATTTGATTTGTTATAGTTTGGTATTCGTTAACTAAAGAAAAAGTTGGACTGCTTGTAGCGCCTTCAACTCCAAGAAGACAACACAATTTTTTAATTAAAGTGGTTTTGCCAACGCCCATTTCACCATTAAATAAAATTACTTTATTGGGATTTTGTGCGATAATTTTCTGGGCAACATTTTCTAATTCGTCTATTGAAAAAACAACTTCCATTTATATTATTTTGTATAAAACTTTTCTATTTATTTAATCTTAATTCCCTACTTCGGATTCATTACTAAAAACGGAATAATCATTTCTTCCAATGAAATTCCTCCGTGTTGATACGTATTGCGATAATAACTCACATAATGATTGTAATTATTGACATATGCCAAGAAAAAATCATTCTTTGCAAAAATATAAGAACTACTCATATTTATCGTCGGCAATCCAATTTTTTTCGGGTCTTTCACCGCATAAACATCTTTGTCTTCATACGTCAAACTTCTTCCCGTTTTGTATCTCAGGTTCAAACTCGTGTTTTTATCCCCAATAACTTTCGATGGATTTTTCACATTAATAGTTCCGTGATCAGTAGTCAATATCAACTTAAATCCTAATTTTTGTGCCTGCTGAATGATATCTAAAAGCGGTGAATTTTTAAACCAACTCAATGTCAGCGAGCGATACGCCTTGTCATCAGAAGCCAATTCTTTAACCACATCCATTTCTGTTTTAGCGTGCGAAAGCATGTCCACAAAATTATAAACCACCGTCACCAAATCATTATTTTTCAATGTTTTGAAATTGTCAACGAGTTTTTTCCCCGCAGCCAAATTGGTAATTTTAAAATAATCTTGCTTGATATTCAATCCCAAACGTTTCAAATGTGCTGTCAAAAATTCCGCTTCATACAAGTTTTTTCCACCTTCGTCAGGATCATTTTTCCAATATTGAGGAAACTGTTTTTCCATTTCTAAGGGCGTCAATCCTGAGAAAATCGCATTTCTTGCATATTGTGTCGCCGTTGGAAGCAACGCATAATAAGGAACTTCCTTTTCTAATTTATAATGATTGTTTACCACACTTTCAAAAACTTTCCATTGGTCGTAACGCAAATTATCAATCACCACAAATAATATTGGCTTGTCTTTTTTAGTGATTTCGGGAACTACTAATTCTCGAAAAAGCGTGTGCGATTGAATCGGTTTATCCGCTTTTGGTTCGAACCAATCCTCGTAATTTCGCTCTATAAATTTTCCAAATTGTGAATTTGCCTCCGCTTTTTGAGATTCCAAAATCTGAATCATTCCGTGGTCATTGATATTCTCCAATTCCAATTCCCAAAAAATCAGTTTTTTATACAATTCCACCCAATCTTCATAGGAATTTACCATCGCCATTTCCATCGAAATCTTGCGAAATTCCTTCTGATAATCCAAAGTTGTTTTCTGTGAAATCAATCTCGAATGATCCAAATTCTTCTTCAAACTCAATAAAATCTGATTTGGATTCACCGGTTTTATCAAATAATCCGCAATTTTCGACCCAATTGCCTCCTCCATAATATATTCCTCCTCGCTCTTGGTAATCATAATCATTGGCGTCGAAGACTTCTTTTCCTTCATTTCCGACAACGTTTCCAAGCCGCTCATTCCAGGCATATTTTCATCCAAAAATACAATGTCAAAATTCCCTTCTTCAAAAATATCAATAGCGTCACGCCCGTTATTACAAGTTGTCACGTGATAATTCTTCATCTCCAAAAACAAAATATGCGGCTTTAAATGCTCAATTTCATCATCAACCCAAAGTATTTTTATGTTGTCCATATCCCAATTTTTAGTTCTAAAATCCTGTTATTATTTTGAAGCAATTTAACACTATTTCAACGCCAACTTCTTAATTTTATTGTAATTTTTTTCTTCCGAAGCTATTTCCTGCTTTCCGCTTCAAGTCCTCATTCAAAAAGGTGTTTTTCTAAGCCAAAAAAGGAGCTTCCTTCGGTCGCTCTTTTTCGCCAAGAAAAACTACCTTTTTTCATTCCGGGCTTTCCCGCTGCAATCAGGGCTATCAGGAATTGTCGTTTTCTTACTTTTATTTTTTGGCTTTATCAACGGAATGAAGTCCGATGTTACAATATTTGCCATCCCTATGGGATTTCCATGTGTTAGAGCCAGCGGCTCGACCCATATTGTAAGGCAATGCTTTAGCTTTGGTGGCACCAACCCATAAACTTTTTCTCACAAACAACCGATTAACCAAATTAAACGTTACATTTACAAAATACAAATTCATTGTAGCGCACAATACCAAAGATTCCCGAGTTATTGAGCACACCGGCAAACAAAGCGCTTTGCCAACTCCCTCACAAAATAGTACGCAGGATTTGCAGTAAAACAAAAACGCATTGTTGTTTTTTTGTTGCAAATTAAAATAACATATAGTAGAAGTTGAGCATATACAGCTAAAAAAGATAGATATACTCATTTTTTTTGGCTTAGAAACGGAGTTTGTAAATAGGTTAGATTTAACCTTTTGAAAAAATAATAATAAAATAAAATATTATAAATATGACATTTAAAAATATAAATGGAGATATTGATTGTGATTGTACAAAAGGAACAATTGATGATTTAGAAAACCTATATATAAGAAAATTAAGAAAGGATACTTTACAAGAAGCTGATTTTTTAAGTCATTGGGAAAGAGGAATAAAACCTGAAATTGAAAATTGTGAAAGTTCTTGTTCTTATAAAGGAATTTCTGTAAATCAATATCATAAAAGTTTTGAGGAACAAATTATTAACAAATTTAAAACTACTTTTAAAATTAATCCTAAAAAAGGAGCTTACTATTTAAAATTTAAAATTCCTAAGGACGCAGGGGTTTATAAATTTGCACCTGAAATTGATGATGAAAGTCATTATAATTTTTTAAAATCTGATAATTTTGACGTAACTTGCTTAGAATCCATTGAAACTATTAAATTTGCATAATTATGGAAGATTTCAAACTTGAAAATAGAGATGTAATTAAACTTGATTTAGTAAATATTGTGAGTAATTACAAAGTTTTACACTTCGATGAATTTCCTATTCTTTATATTGGAACAAATAAATATAATAATAAAATTTTAGGTTCTCATTTAGACGAAAATGATGAAACTCAAACTATGTTTGCGTTACATACGATTTTGACCAATAAAGAATATCATCAGTTTATGAACGGTAAAATTTCATATTTAGAAATTTTACAAAATTCGACGTCAATAACAGTAGTTGAAAAGGATTATAAATTTCAATTAAAAAAATCATATGATATTAACTTTAAATCCATACCAAATGATTATTTACCATTAAGTCAATCTTTCTGTCCAAAAACAGTTAAATCTCATTCACTATTGTTTTCAATTAGTTTAAAAGGCAAACTTGCTGATTTAAATAAAGCAATAGCTGATGAAGTTTCAAATATTCAGAATGGTTTTACAGATTTTTTAGAAGATAGAATTAAGTTTTTGAAAGGATTTGAATTATTACCTAAAGCATTACTAATACCTTACGCAGAAGGTAGTTTTAGAATAAATTTTGAGCTTGATTATAAATATAAAGGGAAAAAAGTAAATATCTTTTTACAGCAAGCACCAATTGATGAATATTTATCCAAATATGTAAATTATATTTCGGAGGATTTTTCAAATGATAAAGAAATTTTTAAAACGGATAATTTAGTTTTTTCAGACAAGCTTAAAGATTTAGAAAAATTATTAAATGATGTTTATGAAAAGGGTTGCGTAAGCAAACCAGAAAACCTAAATCAATTTTTAAAAGATGATATAATCAAGTCAGTTATAAAATTCGAAAAAATAACAGAACAAGTTGGAGAAAATTTTGAGAGTGCATCAATTTTAAACATATCTGAAAATAATGAAGAAACTTCACTTGCATTTATTGATCGTGATTTTTCTGAAAAATTTCAACAAAATGTTGATGAGATTGAAATAGCTAAAAAAGGCGTTTCAGAAGACGAAAACTTCAAAGAATATAAAATTTACATTTATCATTTGAATACTGATAATCGTCTAGGTAATGCGTTTATAAAAAATTCAAATAATGAAGAAGAAATGTCAAAACCCAAAATTAAAATTAATGGCGATGAAGGATTGGAACAAACTAAATATGCAGAAAGTTTATATCTTAACAAATGGATAAGTGTAAAAGCAAAAGCAAAAAAAATAGGAGAAAAATTCAAGCAGCTTGATATTGAATATGAAAATAATTAACAAAAAAATAAAAGATAAAGCTACCAACAGTTCTGTCTCAGTTTACTAATTCCACCAAATCATTCTCAAAACACCTTCTTTAAAATACTTTTAAAATCAATTTAAACTTCATTATTTTGAATTTAAACCATTTCCTAAATCACCTCTTAAATTTTTTTACTACAAACCAATAATATTCTTTAAATTTGGAGCCTCCTGCAAGGTTTTTTTTTAACCTTGTAGGTAGTTTTAAAAACACATTAAACCTACACCGTTTTGAAAACCTTGCAGGAATCTTAAAAACTAACAAACCTACTATGACAAATTCTAAAAAACTTTTTATCCTTGCCGTTGCAAGTTTACAATTAATGAGTTGCAACAAAAAAGAAGTCGATTTCAACGACCCATTAGTATCCAACAGAGATACATTGGTGAATCCAGCGGAAAACTTTTTCCAATATGCCAATGGAGGTTGGTTCAAAAACCACCCAATTCCATCAACAGAAAAAAGCAATGGAATTTGGAGAACAATTGGCGACACACTCAATAACCAAATCAAACAAATTTGCGAAAAATCGGCTAAAGATGAAAGCGCAGAAAAAGGAAGCAACAAACAAAAAATAGGTTATTTCTATGCGTCAGGAATGGATTCACTTGCCATAGAAAAAGCAGGAATTGCCCCTTTAAAATCGGAATTTACCAACATCGAAAATATAAAAGATGTTCCGTCGTTAATGGCTTCAATTGCCCATTTGCATACTATTGGCGCAAGCCCAGCATTTACTTTTTATTTAGGTCAAGACGATAAAATCAGTACTAAATATGCTTTGTTTTTAGGACAAGGCGGTTTGGGATTGGGCGATAGAGATTACTATTTCAATACCGACGAACATACCGTTTCTATAAGAAATGAATATGTAAAACATCTGCAAGCAATGATGAAATTAATTGGTCAAGACGAAGTTTCAGCTACAAAAAATGCTGGAACAATTATGAAATTGGAAACCGATTTGGCGAAAGCTTCCCGCAAATTGGAAGCGCTTCGTGATCCAATAAAAAATTATAACAAAATGACCGTTGCCGATTTAAGCAAGTCAACACCAAATATTGCGTGGAAAGCTATTTTACCCGTTTTTGGTGTCGCAAAAGCAGATACTATTATTGTTGGGCAACCAGAATTTTACAAAGCCTTAAATTCATTGGTGAAAACCTATTCTATTGAAGATTGGAAAACGTATTTGAAATGGGATTTGGTCAATTCGTATGCCTCTTACTTAAATAGTGCCATCGAAAATCAAAACTTCAAATTTTATTCTACCGTTTTAAATGGTGTTTCAAAGCAAAAACCACGTTGGAAACGAGTGGTAGGACAAACGGACAGTTCATTGGGAGAATTAATCGGCCAAGTTTATGTTGCTGAATATTTGCCGAAAGGCTCGAAAGAAAAGTTATTGGAAATTGGAAACAACATCCGAGAAGTCTATGCCGATCACATCAAAAAATTAGATTGGATGAGTGAAGCTACAAAAGTGAAAGCATTACATAAATTAAGTAAAATTGTAATGAAAGTGGGCTATCCCGACAAATGGAAAGATATGAGTACGATGAATATCGATAGAAAATCGTATTGTGCCAATGTGATGCAAGCCAATATTTGGAGCTATAATTATATGATAAATAAATTCGGAAAACCAGTTGACAGAACCGAATGGAGTATGCAACCGCAAACGTATAACGCCTATTATAACCCAAGTAATAACGAAATTGTAGTTCCAGCGTGTAACATTATGGTTCCTGGATATGAAGGAAGAATGCCTGACGACGCTATTTTATATGGAATTATTGGCGGTTCTACTTTTGGTCACGAAATTACGCACGGATTTGACGATCAAGGAAGTCAATATGATGAAAATGGAAATTTGAACAATTGGTGGACAGCGGAAGATTTGAAAAAATTCCAAGCCAAAACAAAATTGATAGTTTCTCAATTCAATAAGTTCACTATTTTGGGTGACAAACACATTAATGGTGATGCAACTCAAGGAGAAAATATTGCCGATTTAGGTGGCGTTGTTATGGGGTATGAAGCGTTTAAGAAAACATCTCAATATAAAAACAACGAGAAAATTAGCAATTTGACACCAGATCAAAGGTATTTCCTTGCTTATGGATATGCTTGGATGATAAATATTAAAGATGAAGCTTTGGCAACACAAATTATGACTGATGTTCACGCACCAGCGCAATTCAGAATTAATGGACCTTTGAGTAATATGCCAGAATTTTACAAAGCTTTTAATGTAAAAGCAGGAGATAAAATGTTTCAACCAGACTTGCTTCGCGTAGTTATTTGGTAGATTTTATAACGAATTATAGTAAAGACCGTTCCTTTTGAGCGGTCTTTTTTTGTTTGTGTTTTCCGTTTTCGTAAAACGAATATTGTGTATATTTGCAACACAAAATTCAATTAGAACGTGAGCCAAATCAACAAATTAAAAATTCTGAATGATCCAATTTATGGATTTATAACGATTCCAAATCCTTTTATTTATGATTTAGTGCAGCATTCGTATTTTCAACGTTTGCGACGAATTTCTCAAATGGGATTGTCTTATTTGGTTTATCCCGGTGCGCATCACACCCGATTTCATCACGCTTTGGGTTGTATGCACATTATGCAAAAAGCCATTGAAGTATTGCGATTTAAAGCGATTTTGATTTCTGATGAAGAAGAAAATGCCTTACTAATTGCGATATTATTACACGACATTGGTCACGGGCCTTTTTCTCACGCAATGGAACACAGCATTGTTGAAGACGTGAATCACGAAGCCATTTCGTTATTGTTTATGAATAAATTAAATGAAGATTTTGATGGCAAATTAAGTTTGGCAATTCAAATATTCAAAGGCGAATACCACCGAAAATTTATGTTGCAATTAATTTCCAGTCAATTGGATATGGACAGAATGGATTATCTGAAACGAGATAGTTTTTATTCGGGTGTGGCAGAAGGAAATATCAGTTCTGACAGATTAATCCAAATGATGACAGTTGTTGACGACAGATTGGTAATTGAAGAAAAGGGAATTTATTCTGTAGAAAAATTTCTAATGGCGCGCCGATTAATGTATTGGCAAGTCTATTTTCATAAAACGAGTTTAGTAGCAGAATTAATTTTGACGAAAGTCCTAAAACGAGCCAAAGAATTAACTCAAAAAGGAATTGTTTTGCCTTGCAGCGAACCGTTGTTGTTTTTTATGAAAAACAAGGTTGAACTTGCTACATTTGATAATAATACTTTAGATAAATTTGCACAATTAGATGATTTTGATGTTATTAGTGCTTTGAAATCGTGGTTGAATAATGACGATTTTATCTTGAGTTCTTTAAGTAAAATGATTATTAACAGGGATTTATTAAAAATTAAACTCAATAACGAGAAATTTTCAAAAGAAGTTTTGGAAGTGTCCATTGCTGCTTTTTCAAAAGAAAATAATATTTCAATTCAAGACGCAAATTACTTTGTATTTAAAGGAAAAATTAAAAATCAAGCGTACAGTATTGAAGCGGAACCAATTCGGATTTTGAAGAAAGATATGACGGTTGAAGATGTTGTAGAAGTATCGGATCAATTGAATTTGAAGTCATTATCCAAACAAGTTACGAAATATTACATTTGTTTTCCAAAACAACTCGTTGAAAATTAACATTTAGAATCTATTTTTTATATTTTTGTAAAGATGAAATTTACAGCAGAACAAATAGCGGGGATATTAGAAGGTGAAGTAGTGGGAAATCCAAACGCTGAAGTTTCCAAGTTGACCAAGATTGAAGAAGGTGTTGAAGGTTCGTTGACTTTTTTGGCAAACCCAAAATACAACAATCACATTTACACTACAAAAGCGACAATAACCATTGTAAACACTACGTTTTTTCCTGAAGGAGAAATTGCAACGACGCTTATAAAAGTTGCCGATGCGTATCTTGCTTTTTCAAAATTATTGGCGTTTTATGCTGATGCAAAAGGAACTAAAGTTGGAATTGAACAGCCTTCGGTACTTCCAGAAAACGTGAAATATGGCGACAATTTCTACTTGGGAAGTTTTGCATATATAGGCGCAAATGTAACAATTGGTAATGATGTGAAAATTCATCCGAATTGTTTTATTGGAGATAATGTTGTCATTGGCAATAATGTTACTATTTTTGCTGGTGCAAAAGTTTTTTCGGAAACGGAAATTGGAAACAATTGTGCGATTCATTCTGGGGCAGTTTTGGGTGCTGATGGTTTTGGTTTTGCACCGAATCCTGATGGAACGTTCAGTAAAATTCCTCAAATTGGAAATTTGATTATTGAAGACAATGTGAATATCGGCGCTTGTACCACAATTGACCGAGCCACAATGGGTTCAACAATAATTAGAAAAGGAGTAAAATTAGACAACCAAATTCAAATTGGTCACAATGTTGAAATTGGAGAAAACACGGTAATTGCAGCATTAACAGGAATTGCAGGTTCAACAAAAATTGGACACAATTGTATGATTGGCGGGCAAGTTGGAATTGCGGGACACATTACAATTGGTAATAATGTTCGCATTCAAGGACAATCGGGTGTCAGTAGAAATACAAAAGACGGAGAATTTTTGCAAGGAACGCCTTCGTTAAATTCTAAAGATTATTACAAATCGTATGTGCATTTCAAAAATCTGCCTACAATTGTAAATGAAATTGAAAAATTAAAAAAGAACAGTAAATAAGCTATAAAATGATGGTTAAACAAAACACCATAAGTAAAGAAGTTTCACTTACAGGAGTTGGATTGCACACTGGAAAAGACGTGAAAATGACTTTTAAACCTGCGCCAATTAACAATGGATTTTCATTCGTTAGAATTGATTTAGAAGGAGAACCAATTATTGAAGCCGATGCCAATTATGTTGTAAATACGCAACGTGGAACTAATTTAGAAAAATTAGGAGTTAAAATTCAAACGCCAGAACACGTTTTGGCTGCATTGATTGGTTGTGATTTGGACAATGTTATTATAGAATTAGATTCTTCGGAACTTCCAATTATGGACGGTTCTTCAAAATATTTTGTTGAAGCTTTGGAAAAAGCGGGGGTTGTTGAACAAGATGCAATCCGAAAATATTATGTTGTAAAAGAGGTAATCTCATTTGCAGATGAAACGACAGGAAGTGAAATTATTGTAATGCCGTGCGATGACTATCAAGTGACTGCAATGGTTGACTTTGGAACGAAAGTTTTGGGTACTCAAAATGCTACAATGAAAAATATTTCTGATTTCAAAAATGAAATAGCAGATTCAAGAACGTTTAGTTTTCTTCACGAGTTAGAATCACTTTTGGATAACGGATTGATAAAAGGTGGCGATTTAAATAATGCAATTGTATATGTAGATAAAGATATTTCTGAAACTACAATGGAGAATTTAAAGCGTGCTTTTGGAAAAGATCAAATTACGGTTAAACCAAATGGAATTTTAGATAATCTTACGTTGCATTATCCAAATGAAGCGGCACGTCACAAATTATTAGATGTAATTGGTGATTTGGCTTTAATAGGAACAAGAATTAAAGGAAAGGTAATTGCGAATAAACCGGGACATTTTGTAAATACACAATTTGCAAAAAAGATGGCTAAGCTAATAAAAATAGAACAAAGAAACCACGTTCCTGTTTATGATTTAAACTTAGAACCATTAATGGATATTCATAAAATTATGAGTATTTTACCTCACAGACCGCCATTTTTATTTATCGATAGAATTTTAGAAATGTCGGAAAGTCATATTGTGGGAATGAAAAATGTTACAATGAACGAAAGTTTTTTTGTAGGTCATTTTCCAGGAGCACCAGTAATGCCGGGAGTTATCATTGTTGAAGCGATGGCGCAAACAGGAGGGATTTTAGTTCTAAGTACCGTGCCAGATCCTGAAAATTACTTGACTTATTTTATGAAAATAGACAATGTAAAATTCAAAAATAAGGTGTTACCAGGGGATACATTGACATTTAAATGTGAATTAATTTCGCCAATTAGAAGAGGAATTTGCCACATGCAAGCACACGCTTACGCCAATGGAAAATTAGTTGCTGAAGCAGAATTGATGGCTCAAATTGCAAAAAAACAATAATATTGTTGGTAATTTGGTTAATCGTTACTTCGATTAATCGATTTTAGCAGTAAATAGATTAAATAAAAAATATGAATCAACCATTAGCATACGTTCATCCGGGAGCAAAAATTGCCAAAAATGTAGTAATTGAACCGTTTACGACCATTCATAATAATGTAGTAATTGGTGATGGAACTTGGATAGGATCCAATGTTACTATAATGGAAGGCGCAAGAATTGGGAAAAATTGCAATATATTTCCTGGTGCTGTAATTTCTGCAGTTCCCCAAGATTTAAAATTTGGTGGAGAAGATTCTTTAGCAATAATAGGAGATAATTGTACCATTCGAGAATGTGTAACTATTAATAGAGGAACAATAGCGTCGGGACAAACGACACTTGGAAACAACTGTTTGGTGATGGCAACAGCTCACATTGCGCACGATTGTCATATTGGCGACAATGCGATAATCGTTAATGGAGTAGCACTTGCGGGACACGTAACTGTTGGGAATTATGCAATTATTGGAGGTTTGGCAGCAATTCACCAGTTCATTCACATTGGAGATCACGCAATGATTTCTGGAGGTTCTTTGGTAAGAAAAGATGTTCCACCATTTACAAAAGCTGCAAAAGAACCTTTGTCGTATGTTGGAATTAATTCTGTTGGATTAAGACGTAGAGGTTTTACAACTGAAAAAATCAGAGAAATTCAAGAAATATATAGAATTTTGTACCAAAAAAATTACAATACAACACAAGCAATTGGAATTATAGAAGCAGAAATGGAAGCAACGCCAGAACGCGACGAGATTCTTGATTTCATTAGAAATTCATCAAGAGGAGTAATGAAAGGATATTCTGGAAATTATTAATCCCCACCCCAGCCCTCCCCGAAGGGAAGGGAGTGCGATTATAAATATTAAAAGTAAAAAACAAATAATTAAATAAAATTCAACTATTAACAACTTCACTTTTCGTCTCCCTCTCCTTTGGAGAGGGTCGGGGAGAGGAATAAAAAAACAAATAATATGGCATCTACATCAGACATAAAAAACGGATTATGTATCAAATACAATAACGATATATACAAAATTATTGAATTTTTACACGTTAAACCTGGAAAAGGTCCCGCTTTTGTTAGAACAAAACTAAGAAGTTTATCTAACGGAAAAGTGTTGGACAATACTTTTTCTGCAGGACACAAAATCGAAGAAGTGCGTGTTGAAAATCACAAATTTCAATTTTTATATCCAGAAGGTGATTTATTTCATTTTATGAATGTAGAATCATTTGAGCAAATTTCATTGAATAAAAGCATTCTTGATTCACCAGATTTATTAAAAGAAGGTGAAAATGTGATGGTGAGTATTAACACTGAAACTGACTTACCGCTTTCTGTTGATATGCCAGCGTCTGTGGTACTTGAAGTGACGTATGCAGAGCCAGGAATTAAAGGAAATACGGCTACAAATGCTACAAAATCAGCTACGGTTGAAACGGGTGCTACTGTAAATGTTCCTTTGTTTATTAATGAAGGAGATAAAATTAAAATTGATACTGCTTCGGGTTCTTACATGGAACGCGTGAAAGAGTAAAAAATTAGTCGAAAGTCATAAAGTCTTAAAGTCTAATGTCTTAAAGTCTAATGTCTAAATGTCTAATGTCTTAAAGGCGAAGAGAGAAAGATTAATATATATAGCATTCATAATAAGATTAAGTTAAAAATGAAATTCCCAAAAACCTACTTATTGCAAGAAATTGCCGCAATTATTGATTGTGAGTTTGTTGGCGACGCAACATTTCCAGTTTATGGAATGAATGAAATTCACGTTGTTGATCAAGGAGATATTGTTTTTGTGGATCATCCAAAATATTACGACAAAGCATTACAATCAGCTGCGACTATAGTTTTAATTAATAAAAATGTAGCTTGTCCTGAAGGAAAAGCACTTTTGATTTCTGATGATCCGTTTCGTGATTTTAATAAATTGACGAATTATTTCAAGCCATTTCAGTTTTCTAATGTTTCAATAGCTACTTCTGCTACAATAGGAGAAGGAACCATAATTCAGCCAAATACATTTGTTGGAAATCACGTTTTAATTGGGAAAAACTGCTTAATTCATTCTAATGTTTCAATTTATGACCATACTATTATTGGTGATAATGTAATCATTCACGCAGGAACAATTCTTGGGGCAGATGCTTTTTATTATAAAAAAAGAGCGGAAGGTTTCGACCAATTAATTTCTGGCGGACGTGTTGTTATCGAAAATAATGTGGGAATTGGTGCTTTATGTACCATTGACAAAGGCGTTACAGGCGATACAACTATTGGCGAAGGAACCAAAATTGACAATCAAGTTCACGTTGGACACGATACTGTTATTGGAAAAAAATGTTTAATAGCTTCGCAAACAGGAATTGCTGGTTGTGTAATAATTGAAGATGAGGTTACGCTTTGGGGACAAGTTGGAACTACGAGCGGCATTACAATTGGAACAAAAGCAGTGGTTTTAGGACAAACAGGAGTAACAAAATCAATTGAAGGAGGGAAAAGTTATTTTGGAACCCCAGTTGAAGAATCTCGAGAAAAATTAAAACAGCTTGCCAACATAAAGAAAATCCCCGAAATGCTACTAAAATTGAAATAACTATGAACGCAAAAAAGATTATACTTGATTTTTACAAATCAGATGCTTTGATAAACCCGGAAGTATTAGATACTTTTTTGCATCCTGATGTTATTTTGGATTGGAATAGTAGCAAAGGTTTTATACAAATGAAACTTGAAGATTTACTTGCCTTAGCCTCCGAATTAAGTAGGTCTTATGTCCGTTCAAAAGTTGCAATATCTCACATTGTGAAAGAAGGAAATCTAATTTCCGTTCGCTATTCCCATTCTGTAAAAACGTTTGAAAATCCAAGAGAAGCAATTTTATTGGCAAATTTCATGGTTATTTGGGAGTTGAAAGACGATAAATTGTATCGTGGTTTTCAAATGAGTCAATTGGCATAAAAAAAGATGCGATTTGATTTTACATTTGGTAATTTCTAAACCTTTTAATTACTAATTTCCCATACTATTTTATAGAAATTTTCTTATATTTTTTCAATGACTAACAAAAATTTAGTTTTTTTTTACTTATAATCTTATGCATAATTTAAGGTTTTGAACTGAATTTTGAATTAAATTTGTGCTTATATATTTATTAAATATGAAACAAATTTTTCTTTTTATCGTTCTTCTTTTTTCTTCTATAAACATATATTCTCAAACACTTAAAGAGGAATATAAAGACTGCGCATTACAAAAATATTACACTCAGGATTATCAAGAAGCGATAGATTATTATTCAAAAATTATAGAAATTTGTCCAAAGGATTCTGTTGCTTATAATGACAGGGGTTTTGTAAAGGAATTGATAAAAGATTATTCAGGAGCTATTGAAGATTATACTAAAGAAATTGAAATTGATACGTTATTTGCAGATAGTTATTTTTTTAGAGGAATGGCAAAAAGTAAAATTACAGATTATAAAGGAGCTATTTTAGATTATAATAAAGTAGTAACTCTTGAATATGACAATGCAGATGCTCATTATTTTATGGGGCTTGCCAAATTTGAACTTAAAGATATAAATGGTGCAATTGCGGATTATAACGACGCTATTAGTATTAGAAATACTCACAATGATGCTTTCTACAGCAGGGGTTGGGCAAAAGAACAATTAAAAGACTACAATGGTGCCTTAGAAGATTATAATTCAGCAATTCATTTTGATGCAACAATTCCAGATTATTACTTTAAAAGAGGTGCTTTAAAAATTAAAATGAAACATAATAAAGAAGGAAAATTGGATTTGAAAAAATACAATGAATTGCTATTGTTTAATAAAACCAATAAATAATAGTATCAAAAATAGAATTAATTATGAAAAAAATGACTTGTTTATTTGTATTGTGTATTTTGAATGCATTTTCGATTTATTCTCAACAAGAACCTATTTCGATTGAAGGAATTGCGCAGGGTACATCGTATCATATTACTTATTTTGATAAAAAAAATAGAGATTTACAACCACAAATAGATAAAATTTTAAGAAATTTTGATTTATCAGTTTCTACTTATATTCCAAATTCTATTATCTCTAAAATTAACTCTAATGTTAAGAATGTAAAAGTCGATGCCTATTTCAAAACGTGTTTTAACAAAGCCAAAGAAGTTTGGAAAAATACCGACGGTGCTTTTGACCCCACTGTATATCCCATTGTAAATGCTTGGGGATTTGGGCCTAGTAAAAAGCAAAAAATTGAAAAGCAAAAAATTGATAGCATGCTTCAGTTTGTAGGATTTGATTTAATTGAGTTGAAAGGAAATAAAATAATCAAAAAAGACCCTCGAGTGGCTTTAGATTTTAATGCTTTTGCGCAAGGATATTCTGTTGATGTGGTTTCAGAATTTTTAAAATCAAAAGGGATTACTTCTTTTGTTGTAGAAATTGGTGGCGAGGTTTATGCTAATGGAAGAAAACCAAATGGAGAATTTTTTAAAGTTGGAATTGAAAAACCAATTGACAATAAAGAGACTTCAAATCCATTGAAAGCAATTGTGAAATTAGAAAATTTGGCGGTTGCCACTTCGGGAAATTACAGAAGATTTGTGATAGAAGATGGTATAAAATATGCCCATCATATAGATCCTAAAACGGGATACCCAACTAAAAATAACTTGTTAAGTGCTTCTATATTTTCTAAAGAGTGTATTGCTTCAGATGCTAATGCCACGGGTATTTTAGTTATGGGGCTTGAAAAAGCAAAGATTTTTTTAGAATTACATTCTGAACTTCAAGCGTATTTAATATATTCGGATGATAATGGTAAGTATCAAGTTTATGAAACTCCAGGAATAAAAGCAATTGTTTCGGAGGTAGTTGAAGAAAAAAAGTTTTCTTTATTTAAAGATAATTAAGATTTAAATATCAATCTTAAAATTTTCATTTTGCATAATAAACATAAAAAAAGCACCCAATCGGGTGCTTTTTGAATTGTATTAAGAAACAAATACTATTTGTTAAGTATAACTTTATAATTAGAGGTTCCATTGTCATTGGTAACAGAAACAATATAAAGACCATTGTTCAAGTTTGATAAATCTATTCTTTTGGTAGTGTCAATAGTTTCAGTAGTTACTTTTTCAAAATAAACTACTTTCCCTAAAATATCAACTACTCTAATACTTTTCACATCATTTTTGAAGTCCATATTAAAGATTCCATTTGTTGGATTTGGATAAATTGTAACTTTAGGATTTAATGATGATGAAAACTCATTAACTGCTAGTGCTGTTGGCATCCATTGTAATGAAATTGTAGTAAAATTAGTGTCAGCAGTTGGTGTTTGCATATCCATTGCAACTCCTTTTACAAAAGGAAAATATCTAGTAACAGAAGCGGCACTATGACTCCAAGTTTCTTGAATAGCTACTCTGTATGAACCATCGGCTACGACTGTACCTGCTACATTTGTTCCGTTCCAAGAAATAGTATTTGCTGTAAAAATTGAAGAAGTTGTTCCACCTGATGTTGCGTCAACAACACTTTGACCAGATTTTGAAGACCAAGTAGCTAAATGATCGTAATTTCCACTACTTCCATATTTCAATTTTGTTTTAACAAATGCACTTGTTCCAGTTGTAGGATTTGTTTCAATCCAAACTGCAACTAAATATTTCCCATCAGATCTGTAATTACCAGAAGTATGAATAGGGCTTGTGAATTTAAATGTCAATGTTCCAGCTGTTGATTGAGCATTTGTATTATTATACAACAATAAAAAAGCTACAGCAATAAAAAGTAATCTTGTTTTCATTTTATTTATTTTAAAATTTCAAATTGCTAATTTATATTATATTAATTTCAAACCAAATTTAAATAAGTTAATTATCCTTGAATTAAGAGAATCTTAATTTACTAATTTTTTTGAAATGTGCAGCACTAACTAATTCTATTCAAATGTATTTTTTCTGGCGGATGTAAAACCATTGGGAATTTTTCAATTTTCACAGAACTACTGTCCAATCCAAAAGCTTTTTCTTCAGATAAACTGAATTTTTTAATTAAGAAATAGGCATTCATAACGATTTTTTCATGCCATAATAAATCACTGTCATTAGACAAGAACTTTTCTGACAATACAAATTTGAAATCACCAAGAATATTGTTTTTATTCAAAGATTCATAACGACTTGTAACGTCAACTTCACCATTATGTACCATATCTTTTAGTACTTCTTTGAACATCAAATTAATTTTTGTTGGTTCTCTGAAACCTAAATTAAAATCAACCCTGAATAAATCATCTTTAATAATTTCAGTTACTTTGTATTCTGTTTTGTAGGGTTCGCTAAGAATATTTACGTGAACAAACCAATACAAATCGGCTCTTTTAGGTCGTTTTTGCAATATAGAATACATTACTTTTTCTTCAATTTCATCACCACGATTGGCATTGGTCATGTAAACCAAATGTGTCGCATATTTTGGAATGGTTAAATCGGCACTTAATTCGGCTAAAACTTTTTTGTATGAATCTATTTTAACAAATTTTGTGTAATTCCTGCTAATTTTCTTCGCTAAATGCCAAGTCGTCATTATTCCAATTAAAATTGTTGCTATGAACAAAGTCACATAACCACCATGAAGGAATTTATTCAAATTCGCAATTAAGAAACTAATTTCAATAACTAAATAAATAAGAATTAATGGAGTTATCAAAAACCAAGAAATCCTTTTAATAATCATAAAATAGGTAAGGAGCAAGGTAGTCATAATCATACAAAGTACGATTGCTAAACCATAAGCACCTTCCATATTACTCGATTCTTCAAAATGCAATACAATCATAACGCATCCTGCAAAAAGCAACCAATTTATAGAAGGAATGTACAATTGTCCTTTTAATTCAGTAGGATATTTGATTTTTACTTTAGGCCAGAAATTCAAACGCATCGCCTCATTTATCAATGTAAATGAACCACTAATTAAGGCTTGAGAAGCTATTACGGCAGCAAGAGTAGCAATTACAATTCCAAAAGGTAAAAACCAACTCTCCATAATTAAATAAAATGGATTTCCGTTTTTTCCTCCTAAAGTTTGTAACGTTTCTCCTTCATGATGAATCAAATAAGCAGCTTGACCAAAATAATTTAAAACCAAGGTTGTTTTTACAAAAATCCAACTGATTCTAATGTTTTTTCTACCGCAATGTCCCATATCCGAATATAAAGCTTCCGCACCAGTGGTACATAGGAATACAAATCCTAAAACATAAAACCCTTCTGGGTGAATTGACAATAAATGAATAGCATAATAAGGATTTAATGCTTTTAAAACTTCAATATGGTTAGCTAATTGAATTGCTCCAAGCGTTCCTAACATTCCAAACCAAATCAACATCATAGGAGCAAAAAACTTACCTACTAATTTTGTTCCAAATTGTTGAATTGTAAAAAGTACAAAAAGAATTCCTATAACAATTGGGATGGTATTAATATCTGGATAATAAGTTCTAATTCCCTCAACTGCAGAAGCTACGGAAATTGGCGGGGTGATTATTCCATCTGCTAAAAGGGCACTTCCACCAACAATTGCGGGGACAATTAGCCATTTTACCTTGGTACGCTTTACTAAAGCATACAATGCAAAAATCCCACCTTCGCCATTGTTATCGGCACTTAGCGTTATTAAAACATATTTTATTGTAGTTTGTAAAGTTAAAGTCCAAAAAATACAGGAAACTCCTCCTAATACAACATCGGCATTAATAGCGTGAAGCCCAATGATTGCTTTCATTACATACAAAGGAGAAGTTCCAATGTCGCCATAAATTATACCTAAAGTAATTAATAATCCTCCAAAAGTTAATTTACTGTGTAAATCGTGATGTTGAGACTTCATAAAAAAATATCTTAAAAAAGAGCACAAATTTATTACTATTAAATTTAATATTGACCAATGATTGTTTTTTTTTTATTTATATATAAGGATATTTTGTATCAACAAAAAAGCACCGTTTATTGGCGGTGCTTTTTATGAGATTTATAAAAAAATTATCTTCGATTATTTCTTAATTCCCTATTTTCACTTCGTGTTTCTCTTTTTGGTTCATTCATTCGTTCACTTCTTGTTTCGCTTCGAGGCGTTTCATTTGATCTTGAATTTCCTCTTGGAGTTTCCGTTTGAGTTCTATTTCCTCTTGGAGCATCACTTTCCGTTCTATTATTTCGCGGCGAAACAGTCTCGGATCCATTATTTCCTCTTGGGGAAACAGAATTGTTAGAATTTGTTCTCGTTCTTGTAGATGCTCTATTTTGATCTAATTCATATCGATTGCTAACGTTTGAATTTCGTCTTCCAAAGGAACGTTCAGGATTTCTAACTTCATAACTATTTGCTCGTAAATTCCTATGTAAATTGATTGCTACAGCACTTCGTCGGTAATTTACATAATTATAATGATTGTTGTAATTTATCCAACTATGAACATTT
>CANFVB010000013.1 GCA_947450355.1 Bacteroidota bacterium | reverse complement strand
TTAGATTTGTTTCAAACAGTAAATGTCAAATTAGAAACACCAAAAAGAATAAATCAAAAAGACTATAAGCCACAACCTTATATCTTCAGAAAATCAAGAAAAAGAATTGAAACATTATTTTCACAATTGTGTGACCAATTCAAAATAAGGAACAATTATGCTAAAACTTTTGAAGGTTTTAAAACAAGAATTTTAGCAAAAATAACAGCATTAACTTTGGTTCAATATATCAATAAATTTATATTTGATAGACCAATAAATAATATTAAAAATCAAAAAATTTAATTACACCCAACGGGTTAATATTATTATACATTAAAAACATAGTTTTCACATTTACAGCAATTGTTCTAGTTCAATTCGTTGCATTGGCACAAGATCCAGGAGATTTTGGAGGCGGAGATAATCCTGCAGATACTCCAATAGATAAGTATCTGTGGGTTATGTTATTATTTGGTTTATGTTATGTGTTTTACAAATACAAGAACCTTGTTAAAACGAACACTTTCAGCAATAATTAAAAAAAATTTGTAATAAGAATAGTAAACAAAAACCCACAAGAACTAATTTGATTCTTGTGGGTTTATAATTTAAAATGAGTTTGCTCATTCTTCCCAATCACATTATTCCCCCAAAAACGGGTATCTGTAATCTTCCGGAGTAATAAAGGTTTCTTTGATAGTTCTTGGTGAAGCCCAACGCAACAAGTTCAATGCGGAACCCGCTTTGTCATTTGTTCCAGATGCTCTTGCGCCTCCAAAAGGCTGCATTCCCACTACTGCTCCCGTTGGTTTATCATTTACATAAAAATTTCCTGCTGCATTTTGCAAAGCAATTGTTGCTTGCTCAATAGCATAACGATCTTGGCTAAAAATTGCGCCTGTTAATGCATATTCTGAAGTTTGATCAACCAATTGTAATGTAGTTTCCCAAGCCGCATCTTCATATACATAAATGGTCATAACAGGCCCAAATAATTCGGTTTCCATTGTAGCATATTTTGGATTTGTGGTAACAATTATTGTAGGTTCGATAAAATAACCCACTGATTTATCATACTTTCCACCCACGATAATTTCAGCCTCGGTGTCTTTTTTTGCTTGTTCGATATATCTAACTAATTTATCAAAAGAACCTTCGTGAATTACCGCGGTAATGAAATTTCCAAAATCCTCGGGAGATCCCATTTTCATTGATTTCACATCGGTGATTAGTTGCTCTTTAATTGCAGGCCACAAACTTTGAGGCACATAAGCTCTTGAAGCTGCAGAACATTTTTGCCCTTGAAATTCAAAGGCACCACGAACAATTCCTGTTGCCACTTGTTTTACATTGGCACTTGGATGCGCTACAACAAAATCTTTTCCACCTGTTTCACCAACTATTCTTGGATAGGTTTTATAATGGTGAATGTTGGTGCCAATTTTTGCCCAAATGTCTTTGAAAACGTGAGTCGATCCTGTGAAATGTACTCCAGCGAAATCGCGACTTGCAAGAACGGTATTAGTAATCATTTCGGCATCGCCAAAAACAACGTTGATAACTCCGTCTGGAACTCCCGCTTCTTTGAAAACATCGATGATAATTTTTGCAGAAAATACTTGACTGTCACTTGGTTTCCAAATCACAACATTTCCCATCATTGCTGCGCTTGCAGGTAAATTTGCCGCAATTGCAGTAAAGTTAAAAGGCGTAATTGCATATACAAATCCTTCTAAAGGACGGTATTCTAAACGGTTCCAAACAGTAGAATCTGATTTTGGTTGGTCGTTATAAATTTGCGTCATAAACTCCACATTATAACGAAGAAAGTCAATTAATTCGCAAGATGCGTCAATTTCTGCTTGAAAAATATTTTTAGATTGCGCAATCATTGTTGCGGCATTTATTCTTGCTCGATAAGGACCTGCGATTAATTCTGCTGCTTTTAAGAAAATTGCTGCTCGTTGTTCCCACGCCATATTTGCCCAAGCTTTTTTAGATTCTAATGCGTTGGCAATGGCTTTTTCAATGTGTGATTTTTCTGCTAAATGATACGTACCAACGATATGTTTGTGATCGTGTGGCGCAGACATATTTCTTGTATTTCCAGTTCTAACTTCTTCGCTTCCGATATACAAAGGAACATCAATTTTTGAATTCCACATTTGTTTGTAAGCTGCAAGAACTGCTGCTTTTTCAGGCGAATTTGGCGCGTACGATTTTACAGGTTCGTTAACCGCTTTTGGTACATGAAAGAATCCTTTTAACATGGTTTTTTATTTAGCTTCGCTCGCTTTGGAGATTTCCGTGGAGAGAAAATTAGAATTTAGAGATGAATTTCATTCGGTTTTAAGGAATGAAATCCTTTTTTACAAAAGTACAAAAGTACATTTGATAATTCGTGTTTTGAAATTAGAATTTGGATTTTGAGATTTCTAAAATAGTTCTTGATATTGGGATGTCTAGCCCAGACGGAAATGGAAACCCAGATGGCTCGGATATGTCTCAAAACGGATAGCGCGGAATTGCATTCCGTGCCCACAAAAAAATAAAAACAAACACAAAATACAACAAGAATTTGTGTTGAAGAACCTGAAAGTAGAAGAGAATGGATGTTGAATTATTTCCAAAAAGCATGCAAAAATTTAAAAAGGGAACAAAATTACAAAGTATGGCAAGATGGTTATCATGCAGAGCTTGTTGAAACCAATTGGTTTATAAAACAAAAAGTGGACTATATTCATAACAATCCCGTAAAAGATAAGACTGATTCTTTACCAGAAGATTATTATTTTAGTTCCGCTAGAAATTATGCAGGATTAGACAATGATTTAGAAATAATTTTGTTAGATTTGTTTTGATTTTGATTGAGGGCACGGATTGCAAATCAGCGCTATCGGGGTTTCAAAAAAAAATGAATGGCAAAAATTAGAGGAAGACAAATCATGAAAAAAGCAATTCTGATATTTTTAATTCTTTTCATAGCGTTAAGCTGTAAAAAAAATGAATCTGGTAAGTCATTAGTACAAACTCCAAAGAATTCTTCTGGTCATTTTGATAAGAAAGGAATTGGTTTAAAGCAAAACCTTACTTGTGATGACCTTGTATATGAACTTGTAAAAACCACTCAAATTATTAAAAGCTATAGTGATTTCCATACCCGAATTGAATCAATTGAAAATAACAGCATAAAAATTCAGGTATATGTAGAAAATAATTTATCTGATAACCCCAAAAATAAAGAAATCGTTGAAAGTACTCTTGCATGGTTAGTTTTATATCTCAATGAAAAAAAGTTATTGAATATAACATCTGATCCGGAAAACCCGATAAATGAAAAGTTTGATAATTCAATACTTAATAAAACGGATATTTTTAAAAGCTGTGGTATTTCAAATCATGAAACAAAACAAGAATCATTAAAAATTTGTTCTTTACCGTTTGATTTTAATGAATATTATAACAATTGTGTAGTTGAGTCAAATGACTCTTTTTGCAATAAAAACTTTCCTGTATATAATTATGATGAAGAAAATTTTAAATCTATAATTATTAATTGTAATGCATTAGGAATTCCTTCTCAATATTTCTTTTTACCCAAAAAAGAAAATTTCCAACCTATTATCCTGGCATATAATGATTCTGAAATAGAACATTACGAACTAGTTGTTGTTAATAATAAATTAATTACAGCTTCATTGGAAATCGCTTTAATGGATGGTTTGAGCATAAAAGATTTTATAATTGCAAAAGATTGCACTATTACTATTTATAAAAGAAAGACAAATGATGATAAAAGGGGGAAAATAAAATCTTATAAAATCAATGATATGGGTTCTATTATTGAAATCAAACAATAATATTATTATGAAAAAAGTTTTTATTATTATATTAATTATTTATTATAATTCAACATCATTTGCACAAAAGACATTATTAAATGCTATTAAAAATAACAACAAAAATCTCTTTGATAAAGAATTAATTAAATATAAATTAAACATAAATTCATTTAATGTTTATGATGAAAGGAAACATTACACATTAATAGGATATGCTTGCAAATACAATAATATTTATGCTATTAATAAATTAATACAAAAAGGAAGTAAAATCGAACTTGGGAGTGATGGGTCAGAATATGTATTTGATGCTTTATATGTTGCTATAGAAAATAACGCTTATAAAAGTGTGGTGCTTTTAATAAAAAAAAGAACAGATATAAATAAACTTTATACTGAAGATGGACTAACTCCTCTTGTACTTGCCTGTCGTATAAATAGTTTTGAAATTGCAGAATTATTATTGAAACAAGGAGCAAGTCCCAATGGAATAGATGACTATTTAGATATAAATTCAGAAAATCCGTTAAGAGAATGTGTTATAAATAAAAATGAAGCTCTTGTAAAATTGCTTTTGACATATAAAGTTAAAATAAAGGAAGATGTTGAAAATGATTCTTTTTTTAATAAAGTTAAAAATGCAATAAATGATTCTTTGCCTATCAAGAATGCCGAAAAAATTGACGAAATTATAGGCTATTACAAGATAAAAACAATGGCGCCTCATTATAATTCAGATGATGATGTTGAAGTAGAGTTTATATTTTCCTTTAGTGAAAATAAAGTTTATATATCTCAAATCGCCAGCGATTATTTAGATACATACTGCGAAGGTGAATATCTGATAAAAAGGAATAAAGACAACACGATAACATTGAATTATAATATAAATCAGGCGGATATGCCGGGCAAACCTTGTGTTCAGGAATCTGACTTAAACGAAGTGTCTTATCAAATTAAAAAATCAGGTGATGAGTTTTATATCAAAAGCCAACGATTTTCAAAAAATGAATGGCAAAAATTAGAGGAAGAGAAATAAATTCGCGCTAACCGATGGCGCGGATATGTCCCAAAAAGGATAGCGCGGAATTGCATTCCGTGCCCACAAAGAGAGTAAAAACAAACACAAAATACAACAAGAATTTGTGTTGAAGAACCTGAAAGTAGAAGAGAATGGATGTTGAATTATTTCCAAAAAGCATGCGAAAATTTAAAAAGGGAACAAAATTACAAAGTATGGCAAGATGGTTATCATGCAGAGCTTGTTGAAACCAATTGGTTTATAAAACAAAAAGTGGACTATATTCATAACAATCCCGTAAAAGATAAGACTGTTTCTTTACCAGAAGATTATTATTTTAGTTCCGCTAGAAATTATGCAGGATTAGATAATGATTTAGAAGTAATTTTGTTAGATTTGTTTTGATTTTGATTGAGGGCACGGATTGCAAATCCGAACTATCGGGGTCATTTTCACTTAGGCTTAAGATAAAAATATGAAACGATTAAAAAAAAATTTATTGTTATATCTGTTATTAGTAATAACTACATCCTTTGCTCAGAAGAAAATAAAATTAGAATATCAAAACGATAACTTAATTAAACAAATAGGTATTGGATTGGTTCAACAAGTTAAACCCCACGAGTCAGTACTATTTTATAAAGATCGCGAATGTTCTCAAATCAAAACAAGAGATGTTAACTATGGGAGAAATGTCATTCCTTTTTTGTACAAAGTAGATTACGGAATACTATTTTTTTTGTGTGTAGAAAGAAATGACAAATATTATAAGATTGCTATTAATAAAGACGATTATGCCTATATAAAACCAACAGTAAAACTTTTATTTTATGATTGGGAAGATTTTTTAAAAAATCAAGTCACCAGTATAGAAAGTAAAGATCTAAAAGCGAACCCATTCTTTGATAAAATAAATGGGAAGCCTATTTATTTAAAAAATTATCAAACAGATGATGAATCAGAAGTTTTAGAAGTACATAATGATTGGTTAAAAATTAAAAACAATACTATTAAGAGAACTTACTGGTTACAATGGAGAAAAAACAATAATTTTTTAATCTATCTAAATCTCTTAATGTGAAAAATAAGCTATCATCTATTTTTGTTGATATTAATTGCCCTAAGTAATAATTTAAAAAGGGATTAGTCATGTAACACGAAAAGGAAAGTAAGATTGAATCTCAAAAAATAGTGACATTGAAAAATAAAGAACTTTATTTAAAAACAGTAATTCAACCAAAAGAATAAAAAAAGATGAAAATAGAACTCCAAAAAACCGTTAAGAAAAATATCCTGGCAATATTCTTCTTGGTATTTACTTTAATTAATTGTAATGGGCAAAGTCAAAAAATAAAAGAACAACATCATGAAAAAGGCAATACTTTTAGTAAACCTGAAGGATTTTATGTTTTGGATAGTGTTGATTTAGATTTGAAGAGAAAAAAAATAAAAATAATTGTGCTAGAAAGTGATTTAAAAAAAACCATAGAAAATGTTCAACATAACTCAAATTCAATTTTTATTTTGGAATATAATGGTAAGGGTTATAAGATGATCTCTGAAAATAAAACAATAGTTTTAAAGTATGATGAAAATTGTCCTGCTGACGGGTTCGGGGGCATAGTTGAAAAAAACAACTATTTTACAGTACAACAAATATTTTGTTCGGATTTTTTATTTGTGAATTCATACACAACTTTTAAAATCGATGAAAATGCAGATTCAGTAATACTTCACAAATATGGTGAAGAATATACAGACAGATCTAATCCTGACAAAAAGATTCCCGCCAAAATTTGGACTAAAAAAGATTTTGGTGAAGTTAAATTTGAAAATGTGACTGAGGATTTTCTGCTAAAAATCAGAAGTAAAAAACCTTTATAATTTTTTTTGGTTAACCCGATGGCTCGGATATGTCCCAAAACAGATAGCGCGGAATTGCATTCCGTGCCCACAAAGAGTGTAAAAACCCAGACGGAAATGGAAACCCCGAAGTTCAAAAAGCTATTTTTTCTTGTGTTTTCAAAGCGACCAAAGGAAGCTCTTGAAAACACAATAGAAAAAAAGATTTTTTGGACGAGGAGTTGTAATGGACTGCTGGAAATAGCTTCAAATTAATTTAATGCAAATGGGGCACTTAATCGGAATGTTGGGACAACGACTTTGAAGTTTCGTGTAGAGGTGAAATTTACCATATTGAAATGTCCTTGCATTGCGCCAAATGGCGAAGTTAGCAGGCATCCAGAGCTGTACGTGTGTGATTCCCCGGGTTTTAGAACTGGTTTTTTTCCTATAATTCCTTCGCCGTCAACGATTTCTGTTTCTTGTAGCGAATCGAAAATTTCCCAGTGGCGGGTCATTAATTGAACGGAATCTTTGCTGTGATTTTCGATTGTAATTTGGTAGCTAAAGGCAAATTGAATCTTGTAGTTTTTGAAGTAAGTGCCTTCAAAACTAGTAGAAACTGAAATTTTTATACCTCTTGTGATTTGCGATACCATACCTATTTACGCTGAATTTATGTAAAATTACAAAAAATAGTCCTTGAAACAACAAATTGGTTAAAAAATAAATTAGTTTGTAATATCCTGAGAATTTGCAACTCCTTTTCCGATAATTCGGTCGTAGCGTTGGTTGTTTTCACGATAGTAAATTATTGCAAAATAATTGTTTTCGGTTTGATAATAATTGCCATCAATGGCGTTTTCATAATCAATATTTTTCTTTGCATCGGCAACTACATATTGATAATTTGTGAAGCCTTGTTTGATCATAAGTGCTTTTTCGTAGATGCCTTTTGCTTCATTATATTCCATTTTATTTTCTTCTGAAATCGCATAATTATTGAACATTCCATTCACATAAATTCCTTTTTTTTCATAGAAAGCTGGGGCTGATAACGTGAAAAATACCCAAGCATAATCGGCTTCAATTTCGTTATTGGTAGCACCGATATTTCGGATTATATAGTTTCCGTTGGTGTCTGGATTGTAAGTATAAGTGTTGTTTGCCCGAGCATTATTGGTGTATAAATGGGCATTGTAAACGCCATTATTTGAATCAACTCTGCCGACATAATTGTTTGCCGCACGAATATCTTTATTTTCAAAATAGAGAAATTCATTTCCTGCCCAAAATTGTGTTTCGGTATCGTATTTGTAAATTAAATCGTTGCCAATGGTGTACATCGGTTTAATATTGGTGATTGCTTCATTGAATTTTCCGTTTTGAAGCAAAAGCACTTTTACGTTTTGTAGTGGACTTTGAAATAAAAGTGAAGGTGATTTTATAGAAAAATCGATGTTTTGTTTGAAATTTATAGCGTTTAAAGTTCGTGCTCTTTTTACTTGCATTGGAACAGAAACCAAGTCTTCATAGAGCAAAAATTTTCTTGAAAAAACAACTTCTTTGTCTTCATTTAGTATTTTGATGATGTAGTTTCCACTTACTAAAAACTGAGTATTCTTGCTTGGAAACGACAAATTGTAATGCGAAAATAGTTGTAACGTATTTAGCGAATTGGTATAATCTTGAATTCTCAATCCATCAAAGCCTCGTAAATACTCGTTTTTTGATAAATCAGAAGGTTTCCAATCATAATTGCAATGTACAATTTCATAGTAGTAATTGGCTTCATTTCCATACAAATCATCAAACTGAATTTGGAAGGAATCGTTTAAACTAAAAATCGGAATTGCATTTTGTCCGTTTTGAACAAATGTTATTGTTTTGATATTAAATGGCGGTTCGACTTCTTTTTCCACTTGCGCAAAAGTTGCAATGGATATAAAAAAAAAGAATAATTTTAGTGTAAAAGCTTTCGACATACTTGTAAATTTTACTTTGTAAATATACTAAAAAGAACAATTGAATTGCACACTTGTTTTAGAAGTGAAAATTCAAGCGCTATTTATAGCAAACTGGAATAATTTCACCTTTTGCCAAACAATATTTTTCAACTAATTCGGGTGCGATTTTGGAAGTATAATCTTCTTCAACAACTGTAAAACCAATACTTCTTAGTTTGTCAAAATAATCACGTCCATAAATTCGTACGTGGTCGTATTGCCCAAAAATGGCTGCGCGCTCTTTTTGATTGGTTATAGAATCATCAGAAAAAGTGGTTTCCCGATTCAAATCTTGCGGTATTTGGAAAATTCCCATTCCACCAGGTTTTAAAACTCGATACAATTCTTGCATTGCTTTTGTGTCGTCAGGAATGTGTTCTAATACGTGATTGCAAAGAATTACATCATAAGAGTTATCTTGAAACGGCAAATTGCAAATGTCTGCTTTTACATCGGCAAGTGGCGAAAACAAATCGGTTGTGGTGTAATTAATGTTTTTTTGATTGCGAAATAATTTGTAAAAAGCTTGTTCTGGTGCAAAATGCAGCACTTTTAATACTGAACTCGTTTCAGCATCTCTTAATTTGAAGCTTTTAGGTTGTTTAACAGAAGAATCTGAATCAAGTTCAGATTGAAAAAAATCGGTTTCATTATTTAAATACAACCAAAGTAAACGGTGTCTTTCTAATGACAAAGTACTTGGCGAAAGGACATTATTGCGTTGGTTTCCGTAACCGTAAGGCAAAAACATCTTGAAACTTTTGCCGTCAATTGGATCGGTAAAAGTGGTTCCTTTTAAAATAAAAGCTAAAATAGGACGTGCGATATAACTCAATCGGATTAGGATTGGGCGGGGAATTGTATTGAGGATTAATTTAAACACAGATTTCACAGATTTTTACAGATTGATTTAAAATGATTCGTTTATATTTGATATTGTTTTACTAAAAAGCAGGAATAATATTGATGCTAAAATTAAACACAGATTTCACAGATTTTCACAGATTGATTTAAAATGATTTTTTTGCTGTTTTACTAAAAAGCAGAAATAATATTGATGCTAAAATTAAACACAGATTTCACAGATTAATTTATAATATGATTCGTTTGTATTTGAGGCTGTCTTCGCCAAAATTAACTAATAATCCTATTTTATTTTGAGATGCAGCCAAATAATTTAGAGTTTGTTTGATTTCGCTACTTGAAAGTTCTTGAATTGCCTTAATTTCCAATATTATCTCGTCAAATACTACAAAATCAGCAAAATAGTAACTTGGTAACACAATTTCTTTATAATAAATATTGAATTTTGATTCTCGTTGATACTTTACTTCATTTGATTTAAACTCAAATTCAATGGCGTCCCCATAGACTTTTTCACTATGACCTTTACCTAGTATTTTATGAACTTCCATACAAATTCCGATTATTTTATATGTTTCATTCTTTAAATAGTAATCTTCCATTTTTATATTATTTATAATTCTTTACCTGGTTATATTCTAAAAATTAAAGAGTAACACTTTTCATTAATTCCAAACTTCGAATATCAGAAATCTGTGGGAATCTGTGAAATCTGTGTTATATTAAACCATATTTATTTTATAAAATCTTAGTGAATCTCTGCGTTCTTTCGTGAATCTTAGTGACATAATTATATGACAAAAGGAATTTTTCTAAACTCATCTTCCTCATTGCTTACAATTCCCAAAGCTTCATAAACATACGCAAATGTAGAAAGCAATTCAGGTTTTCCGTCAATAATAGCTACATCGTGTTCAAAATGGGCACTTGGTTTTCCGTCGGCAGTTAGGATTGTCCAACCGTCTTTTAGTTGTTTTATGTTTTTAGTTCCCATATTAATCATAGGCTCAATGGCAACAACCATTCCTTCAACAAACATTTTTCCGCGACCTCGTTTTCCGTAGTTTGGCATTTCTGGATCTTCGTGCATTTTTTGCCCCAAACCGTGTCCAACTAATTCTCGAACGACACCATAACCGTGAGATTCTGTATATTTTTGAATGGCATTTCCAACATCTTCAACACGATTTCCAAGTTTGAATTCGCGAATACCTATATATAATGACTCTTTTGTAACTTGTAATAATTTTTTAGTTTCAGGTGCAACTTCGCCAATTTCAAATGAATAGGCGTGGTCGCCGTGGTATCCGTTTTTGAATGCACCACAATCTACTGAAATTACATCACCACTTTCAAGAGGAATAGTATTAGGAATTCCGTGAACTACTTGTGCATTTGGACTCATACAAAGAGAATTCGGAAAGCCATACAAACCCAGAAAACTTGGTACTGCGCCGTGATCGCGAATAAATTCTTCCGCTAATTTATCTAAATACAAAGTGGTCACGCCAGGTTTAATTTCCCGAGCAATCATTCCCAATGTTTTTGAAACTATAAGTGCGCTTTCACGCATTAATTCTATTTCTTCTCTTGTTTTTACAATAATCATAATGCCTTTTTCAGATTGCAAAAATACAATTAAAAAAGGAATTTATAAAACCTCAATTAATATGAGTTTTGTCATATTTTGATTAACTTTAGATAATTAATTTTGCATAAATTTATTAGGTATGAGTAAATATGTAACAGCAGAAAATGCTGTAAAAATTGTAAAATCGAATGACCGAGTTTATGTTCAAGCGGCTGCGGCTGCACCATCTGTTTTAACCAATGCTTTGACAGAAAGAGCTTCCGAATTGCGAAATGTAGAAATTTGTCATTTACACACGGAAGGTCCCGCACTATATGCAAATCCAGAACTTTCAGAAAGTTTTCACGTGAATTCGTTTTTCATTGGAAAAAATGTAAGGCATACTTTGGCTGCCGGAAATGGTTCTTATACACCCGTTTTTTTAAGCGAATTGCCCCATTTATTTCGAAAAAAAGTACTGCCTTTAGATGTAGTTTTTATTCACGTTTCGCCACCAGATAGTCACGGTTATTGCTCACTTGGAGTTTCTGTAGAGGCAACTTTGGCAGCAATTGAAAATGCTAAAATTGTAATAGCACAGGTAAATCCTCAAATGCCACGAACTTTTGGCGATGGAATTTTGCACGTTTCAGAAATTAATTATTTAGTAGATGTAAATATCCCAATTTACGGACACGAAATGGGAATTATTTCTCCATTAGAAGATAAAATCGGAACCTATATTGCCTCTTTAATTGACGATAAAAGTACTTTGCAAATGGGAATTGGTTCTATTCCAAATGCGGCTTTAGCTAAATTAACCAACCATAAAGATTTAGGTTTGCACACCGAAATGTTCTCGGACGGCGTAATTGATTTGATTGAAAATGGTGTCATAAATTGCAACTATAAAGGAACAACAAGAGGTCGAGTTTTGGCAACTTTCTTAATTGGTTCCAAACGATTGTACGACTTTGTAAACGACAATCCATTTATAGAAATGAAAGAATCATCGGCGGTGAATGATACGGCTCGAATTCGGAAAAATCCAAAAATGGTCGCTATAAATTCCGCTATTGAAGTTGATGTTACGGGTCAAGTTTGTGCAGATTCTATTGGCGCGAAAATGTATTCTGGAGTTGGCGGTCAAATGGATTTCATCCGTGGAGCTTCCTTAAGCGAAGGTGGAAAAGCGATAATTGCATTGCCATCAATTACTAAAAGTGGCGAAAGCAGAATTGTTCCCTTTTTGAAACAAGGTGCGGGTGTAGTTTCTACGCGTTCGCATGTTCAATACATTATTACCGAAAATGGAATTGCGGATTTATATGGAAAAACCTTGAAACAACGTGCCACAGAAATGGTGAAAATTGCACATCCAAGTCATCAGGAATGGATTGAAGAAGACTATTTTAATTTGATTAATTGTAGGTAAATCATAATTAAAACCGTCATTACAAAATAGCATTTTGAAAATTTTAAAATAAATCACTAAATGTATTTTTTAGAATATTTTGATTATTCATTTTTGGAAACAAACTTTTCCTAATTCTGATTTCACTTTCAAACTTTTCAAGCTATCTTTGTACTCTAAATTTTCAGATTAATTTAGATCAAGAAAACGAATATGAAATTAGATAAAAAAGACATTCTCAAAGCATTAGAAACAATAACTATTGCTGGCGAAGGAAAAAATATGGTTGAAAGTGGTGCTGTCACAAATGTCGTAACTTTTGGCGATGAAATAATCGTAGATTTAGTATTGCACACACCAGCAATGCACATCAAAAAAAGAGCCGAAGACGACATCAAAAAAACCATCCACGATTTGGTTTCTAAAGATGCCAAAATTAAAGTTAATATAAAAGTTGAAACGCCAGAAGCTGCAGAAATCAAAGGGAAGGCTATTCCTGGAATGAGAAATATTATTGCTATTGCTTCCGGAAAAGGAGGCGTTGGAAAATCAACAGTTACTGCAAATTTAGCGGTAACGTTAGCAAAAATGGGTTTCAAAGTTGGAATATTAGACGCCGATATTTACGGCCCTTCCATGCCAATTATGTTCGATGTGGAATCTGAAAAACCTATTTCAGTTACCATTGACGGAAAATCAAAAATGAAACCTGTTGAAAGCTACGAAGTAAAAATCTTATCCATCGGATTTTTTACAGCACCAAGCCAAGCCGTTATTTGGCGCGGACCAATGGCTTCAAAAGCATTAAACCAAATGATTTTTGATGCCGATTGGGGCGAATTGGATTTTATGTTACTCGATTTGCCACCCGGAACAGGCGATATCCACCTTTCCATCGTGCAAGCATTGCCAATTACTGGCGTCGTTGTAGTAAGCACGCCACAAGCCGTAGCTCTTGCCGATGCGAAAAAAGGCGTTTCAATGTTCACTTCTGAAAGTATCAATGTTCCCGTTTTGGGAATTATCGAAAATATGGCGTACTTCACACCCGAAGAATTGCCTGAAAACAAATACTATATCTTTGGAAAAGAAGGCGCTAAAAACCTTGCCGAAGATTTAAATGTTCCCTTCCTTGGCGAAGTTCCAATCGTTCAATCCATTCGCGAAGCGGGCGATTACGGTCGTCCTGCTGCCTTACAAACGGGTTCTGTAACCGAAAAAGTGTTTGAAGAAATTACACGAAAAGTAGTTCAGGAAGTGGTGAGCAGAAATGAAAATTTACCCGCTACCGAAGCCGTAAAAATCACAACAATGGCGGGTTGTTCGGCAGTAAAAAAATAAATATTAGACCGTTTAAACCATCTAATTGACACCTAAAAAGTTATGACAATAGAAGAATTAACAACAAACGTAGAAAAAGCCCTCGAAGAAATCAGACCATTTTTGAATTCCGACGGCGGCGACATTTCACTCATTTCCATCGAGGACGGAAAACACGTCAAAGTGCGTCTCGAAGGAGCTTGCGTAGGGTGCAGCGTGAATCAAATGACACTAAAAATCGGCGTGGAAACAACCATAAAAAAGTTTGCACCACAAATTGAAACGGTCATAAATATCAATTAAAGCATTTGGGCGTGACCCTATTTGCATTCACTATTTGATATAAATTCACGTTTAGTTCTTGCAAATACGGTCGGGCTTTTCGCTGCAAGTCCTCGTCAAGTTCCGCTTCGCTACACTTGTCTGTGGGCTTTTCGCTGCAATCCCTCACGCGCTTCAGATACCGAATCACAATTTTTCATAACTGACAATTATCATATACTAAACTCATTCTATTTTTAATCTTTGCATCTTTGTAACTTTAAAATTCTTTTAACTTTTTAAAAATGATTGAAACAGACATACTCATTATAGGCGCAGGGCCAACAGGACTTTTTGCAGTATTTGAAGCAGGACTTTTAAAATTAAAATGTCACATTATTGATGGTTTGCCACAACCCGGCGGACAATTATCAGAATTATATCCTAAAAAACCCATTTTCGACATTCCCGGATTTCCATCTATTTTAGCTGGCGATTTGATAACCAATTTAATGGAGCAAATAAAACAATTTCAACCCGGATTTACCCTAAATGAAGTTGCCGACACCATCGATAAATTAGAAGATGGAACTTTTATCGTTACCACCAATAAAGGAACAAAACACCACGCCAACGCAGTTGCAATTGCTGGCGGATTAGGAAGTTTTGAACCTCGAAAACCAATCCTTGAAGGCTTAGATTTCTACGATCAAAACGACCGTGGCGTAGAATATTTTGTAAAAGATCCTGAAAAATTCAGAGATAAAAAAGTAGTTATTTCGGGAGGTGGAGATTCCGCATTAGATTGGAGTATTTTCCTTTCAAATGTAGCGTCAAGTGTAACATTGGTGCACCGAAGAAACGAATTCCGTGGCGCATTAGATTCTGTAGAAAAAGTACAAGAACTAAAAGCATCTGGTAAAATAAAATTAATTACACCCGGAGAAATTGTTGGTTTCAAAGGTGCAAATCAAATCGAATCCGTAAACATCGAAACCAATGGAGAAACCATAAACATTGAAACCGATTATTTTATTCCGCTTTTTGGTTTAACACCAAAATTAGGACCAATTGCCAATTGGGGATTAGACATTGAAAAAAATGCTATTAAAGTGGACAATTCGTTGGATTATCAAACTAATATTCCTGGAATCTATGCCATTGGCGATGTAAATAGTTATCCCGGAAAATTAAAACTAATTTTGTGTGGATTTCACGAAGCGACTTTAATGGTTCAAAGCGTGTATCAAAGAATGAACCCCGGGAAAAAATATGTATTGAAATACACTACAGTTTCTGGCGTTGATGGCTTTGACGGAACCCGAAAAGAAGCAGAAAAACAAGTTGTAAAAGCAATAGAATAAAATATGGCTGAAGATATTCTGATTAAAATAACAGACCGAGAAGGAACTATTCACGAAGTTCAGGCACCAACCGATATGAACCTCAACATTATGGAATTGGTTCGTATGTACGAATTAGCACCCGAAGGAACCATCGGAATTTGTGGTGGAATGGCAATGTGTGCTTCGTGTCAATGTTATGTTTTAAACGACATTAAAATCCCAGAAAAAGGCGACGATGAAGAAGCAATGCTTTCCGAAGCATTCAACGTAAAACCCAACAGCCGCTTGGGATGTCAGATACATATTACAGAACAATTAGAAGGATTAGCAATTGAATTAGCTCCAGAAGCATAATAAAAAAGCGAGAAATTATTCTCGCTTTTTTATTGAATCTATACCAACTCTGTTTCTTTTTTGAAAATATTTTCTTCAATTGCATCCCAAAGTCCAATGCGTTTTTCTAATGCTAAAATAGAAATTGTTTCCACTTCTTTCCATTTAACTTCATCATTTCCACAAAGTTCTGTAACCATTTGTAAGGCTTTTGGCCCATGATCATCAGCATCTAATTCAATATGTCTTTCAAAATAATAAATCAATTTTCTCAAATCAACTTCAGGAAAATTAGCTTGAAAATTTCTTAATATTTCTGTAAACATTGCTGGAATTAAATCTTCTCTTCCAAAAGTGAAAGCAGCAGCAATTTCATGTGGTTTTCCTTCTTCAATTACTCTAAAAGTAAAATCTAAAAACGCTTTAATATTTGGGTGAATCGTGCTTTGTTTTATCGAAACAAATATATTTTGTGTCGCAACCACATGCTCAATAAAACTTTCAATTTCCAGTGTATTAGCGCCAAAAGAGTGCATCGCATCAAGATACATTTCAAAATGACTTTGTCGTGTTCCGTCCAATGTCAAATCGGATTCTTCTGCCAAAACAATTTCGTTTATTAAATAGCGTGTTTCAGAATTTTTCGTAGCAACCCAAGGCGTAGTTGTACAAGTAAGTTTTGATTGTAATGCTTTTAGTAAAGACATAAAATCCCAAACTGCATACACATGATTTTCTACAAAGCATTGCAAATCTTCAATAGTTTGTACTTTTTGATACAACGTGTGTTGCAACAAAATTTCTTTTTGCAGTTGAATTTTTTCGCTGATAATAGAAGTGTTCATAGGTTTTTTTATATTTATTTTTACAGATTAAATATGATTTTAAATGAAATGTAAAATTATAACTGTTTCACTTAACATAGAAGTATTTTACATCAATTTTTTCTATTATATTATTTGAAAACCTAATGTCTATTTTTTGATGAAAGTTGTTTTAAAGGTGTCGTTCTCGTTAGATAAAAATAAAAAATACAATCCTTGCTTTAAATTAGAAATATCCATAGTTGTTGTTGATTCGGATTGTGTTATAATTTTTTCGCCAAGAATATTGTAGATTTCAAGTTTTGTGACCATAAAATCCGTTGCTTGAATTTGTAAGATGTTCCCTACTGGATTTGGATAAATCTTTAGTTTATCCATCTCAAAAGTTTCATTACCTAGAGCACAATCTCCATCAGACACAAAAGGAAAAAACCAACGTAAAACATCTGTTAAAACTGTAGTTGAATCCGAGCTGCTGGCATCTCTACAAAGCCATGCGCTAACAGTATTTGTTGCCGAACATTTATTGGATATTGCAAATCCTTCAATGTTTGTGTTTGAAGTTGGGACGGGTAAATAGTACTCGTTTACCATATTAAATTTTCTCTGAGAGCCATTAATAGCAGATGACAAATCGGTTACTTCTAGTCGGTTTCCATCGACATTGTGAAGAATGTAAAGCAATCCTGTACTGTTGTCAAAAGATAAATCACAACTTTCTGATCGATTGGTTTGGTATTTACCAATGTATAAAAAATCATTGCTCACAGTTGGATTTAAATCAAAAACCCAAATATAGCCTTGATCTTGATTTGCAATAAAAAACAATCCGCCCATTCCTTTTTGTGATGTATACGGTAGCCCTGTAACCTGACTAATAAATTCAGCACGAATGAGTGCACTGTCAGGTATAAAACAAATTCCTTCTGGGCCAGTATTGCCTGTATCGGTCATGGGTGATGGTGCAGTCAGTAAGTTCCAACTTGTTGATGCTGTAACTGTTGAGAAATTAGGAGTATTGGTATACTTTATTATTTGATAATTATTTTCATCAATGACATAAAATGCATTTTCAGAATTATTGACCATAGTAATACCTTCTGGCCCTCCTGAAATGGATTTACTAGCCAATTGGGAAAAAGAATTTGCTGTTGAATAATACTGTAAAATACGAACACGCCCATCATTCAGCACTACATATAGTCTTTCGGTAAGTAAATTCCAATACAAGCCACTTGCTTCTTTTATGCCAGCTACATCCATAACCGGAGTCAGGTTTGTTGCTTCATTCCAATTTATAGATGGCCAGCTTGTTTGGGCGTTAACAGTTTTTATAAGTAATAAAAAGAAAACTATAAAATAAATTTTGAATTTCATCAAGTTTAGACATATTTTCAAATTTATTAATTATTTTAATATAAAGCAATAAAAAAAGTTGAAGCTTTTAAATCTCTCCAACTTGTTTTGTTTTATTGCAATATTTTATTTAAAAGCAGGAATCCCTGTAATATCCATACCTGTAATCAATAAATGTATGTCGTGTGTTCCTTCATAAGTTATCACAGATTCTAAATTCATCATGTGACGCATTATAGAATATTCTCCTGTAATTCCCATTCCACCCAAAATTTGACGTGCTTCACGAGCAATATGAATTGCCATATCAACATTGTTTCGTTTTGCCATTGATATTTGAGCAGTAGTAGCTTTACCTTCATTCCTTAAAACACCCAAACGCCAAGTCAATAACTGTGCTTTGGTAATTTCAGTTATCATTTCGGCTAATTTTTTTTGTTGTAATTGCGTTCCAGCGATTGGTTTGTCAAACTGAATTCTTTCTTTTGCATAGCGCAAAGCCGTGTCATAACAATCCATTGCGGCACCAATTGCGCCCCATGCAATTCCATAACGAGCAGAATCCAAACATTGCATTGGAGCTCCAAGACCTGTTTTGCCTGTCAATAAATTTTCTTTTGGAACTTTCACGTTGTCAAAAATCAGTTCTCCTGTTGAAGAGGCGCGAAGTGACCATTTGTTGTGAGTTTCAGGTGTTGTAAAACCTTCCATTCCACGTTGCACAATCAAGCCGTGAATTCTGCCTTCTTCATTTTTAGCCCAAACAATTGCAATATCAGCAAATGGAGCATTAGAAATCCACATTTTGGCACCATTCAACAAATAATGGTCGCCCATGTCTTTATAATTGGAAATCATACTGCTTGGATCAGAACCATAATTAGGCTCGGTCAAACCGAAGCAACCCATGAATTCTCCAGAAGCTAATTTTGGCAAATATTTTAACCGTTGTTCTTCATTTCCAAATTTCCAAATAGGATACATTACTAATGAAGATTGTACAGAAGCAGTAGAACGAACACCAGAATCTCCTCTTTCGATTTCTTGCATAATCAAACCATACGAAATCTGGTCTAAGCCTGCGCCACCGTATTCTTCTGGGATGTAAGGTCCAAAAGCACCGATATCTGCCAAACCTTTTATAATTTGCGTTGGGAAAGCGGCTCTTTGAGCAAAATCCTCAATTATTGGAGAAACTTCTCGTTTTACCCATTCTCGAGCTGCATCACGAACTAATTTGTGTTCATCGGTCAACAATTCATCAAGGTTATAATAATCTGGAGCTTGAAATAAGTCTGGTTTCATATTTTAATTTATTATAATTATTACTTCAGCGAAGCATATTTTATTATGATAATAAATGCAAATTTACATAAAGAAATGTAACAAAACGATTAACAATTGTTATATTTTTATAAGCGATAGTGTGTTCAATTTTTATAATAAATTCAACATTCCTTTTATACACATAAAACAGTCCAAAGGAGATTTCTAATTTTAATTAAATATTGGAAAATTAAATTTAATAATTGAAATTAAATTGGTTGAAATTCTTGATAAAAATAGTCGATTATATATTATTCTTTGATTTTCTTCAGGGAAGTCTTTATTCCTTTGATTAATGACGAACTAAAGCCTTCATGTTCCATTTCGTTGAGTCCAACAATGGTACAGCCTTGTGGTGTGGTTACGCGGTCTATTAATTGTTCAGGATGGATTTTTTCTACTAATGCCATGGTGGCGGCACCTTTTGCAGTTTGTGACGCGATGGAAAGTGCGGTGACAGCATCAAAACCAATTTCGATTCCAGCTTGCATCGAAGCACGAATATAGCGCAGTGCATAAGCGGTTCCGCAGGCGCCAAGTACGGTTGCGGCGTCCATTAATTTTTCGTCAATTTCGGCAACGGTTCCTAAATCATTGAACAATTGGATAACTTTTTGTGCGTCATTTTTGTCTTTTTCAAGATAGGAAATGCAGGTTGCCGATTCGCCAAAACGGACTGCAATATTGGGCATTATGTGAATTATTGCGTGTGCAAAATTGGTTTTTTCTTGAAGCGATTCAATTGACAATCCGCTAACTGCCGACGCAATGATTTTGTTTTTTATTGAAGGTAAAATTTCTTCTAAAACTATATCAACTTGGTATGGTTTTATGGTTAGAATAATGATATCGGCATCTTGAATTTGGGACTTATTATCTGATGAAACGGTAATTCCTTGTTGCTCTAAATACAGAATACTATCAGTATTTCTTCGGGTAATTGTTACTTGGTTTTCTGATGAATATTTAGCTATTCCAATAGCAATTGCAACGCCTAAATTTCCGCCACCGATGATGTGAATTTTCATTTTTTGATATTTAAAACCCTAGTATAATTTTTGCTATTCCGAAGTATAAAATGATTCCAAAAACATCATTTGTTGTCGTAATAAATGGGCCAGTGGCTATTGCAGGGTCGATTTTATTTTTATGAAGGAACAGTGGAACCAAAGTTCCTAATGTTGCTGCAAATAAAATTACTACAATAATTGAAATTGAAATTGCTAGTCCAACTTGATATTGTTGGTACATTATTGAGTGATAGCCAAGTAAAAAAAGTGATATAATAGTTCCTGAAATCATTGCAACTGAAAGTTCCTTGCTTAGATAATTTCTATTGAATTCTTTTAGAGACCCGTTTGCTAATCCTTGAACCACAATTGCGGATGCCTGAACACCAATATTTCCTGCAGTTGCAGAAAGTAAAGGAACAAATATGATTAAAGTTTCGTATTTTCTAAATGCATTTTGGTTCCCTTTTAATACAAAAGAAGCGACTAATTCAATTAACATTCCAATGATTAGCCAAGGCAAACGCGCTTTAGTTAGTTCAAGTATGCTATCCCGAGCTTCTACATCTTGAGTAATTCCGGCGGCTAATTGGTAATCTTTATCGGCTTCATCTTTAATTACATCGACGATATCATCAATGGTAATTCTACCTACTAAGCGTCCTAATTCATCCGTAACTGGTATGGCTTCAAGATCATACTTTTGCATAATTCGAGCTACCTCAATATCTTCTACATCAACATTTACAGAGTTTAACTTTCGAATATAGACATCACTAATTGGTGTTTTTGTAGAAGTTGTCAATAAATCTTTGAGGGAAAGACGCCCTAATAATTTATTTTGATCATCTACAACATATATTGAATGAACGCGGGAAATGTTTTCGGCTTGGACGCGCATTTCTTTCACACAAGTGAGTACATTCCAGTTTTCATTGACTTTCACCAATTCTTTGTGCATCAAACCCCCTGCAGTATCTTCGTCATAACGCAATAAATCAACGATGTCTTTGGCGTGTTCAACATCTTGAAGTTCCGAGATTACTTCCTCTTTTTTACTTTGAGAAAGTTCGGCAATAATATCGGCAGCATCATTAGTATCTAGCTCATCTAATTCTTCAGCAATTTCTTTTGGCGACAAACGGCTAAGAATATTTTCTCTTAAATCTTCATCTAATTCTAACAGGATTTCGGCAGTTTTATCACTGTCTAGTACCTTGAAAATGTAGGTTGCTTCATTAAAATCAAGCTCTTCAAGAATTTCAGCAATATCAGCATGGTGCATATCATTAAGCAATAATTCCAATTGTTGGTCGTCTTTACTTTTGATAAGTTGTTCAATTTGAACAATTAGCTCTTTACTGATTTTAAACTGCATCGGCTTCTATTTTTTGAGTGAGTTCGATAAATTGTTGCACGTTCAACTGTTCTGGACGAAGGTCAAAGATAGTGTCTTCTCGCAAATTATCCGACAAATTTAGTGTTTTTAAACTATTTCGCAATGTTTTTCGACGTTGTTGAAAGGCAGTTTTTACTACGGTGAAAAATAATTTTTCGCCACAAGGCAAACTAAAATCTGCTTTCCGACGTAATCTAAGTACGCCAGATTTTACTTTCGGTGGTGGTATAAAAACGTGTTCATCCACCGTGAATAGGTATTCTGCATCGTAAAAAGCCTGAACCAAAACTGATAAAATGCCATACGCTTTAGAACCTTTTTTCTCGCAAATTCTTTCGGCAACTTCTTTTTGAAACATTCCTGCAAATTCTGGAATTTGATGGCGGTATTCTAAAGTTCGGAAAACGATTTGTGTAGAAATATTGTAAGGAAAATTCCCAATTATACCAAATTGCTTGCCTTCAAAAGTTTCATTTATATTGTATCTCAAGAAATCTTTTGAAATGATTTTATCTTTTAATTTCGGAAAATTTTCGTCTAAATAGGTCACCGATTCCGTGTCAATTTCAATTACATAAGTATTTATTGGTTTTTCTAACAAATACTTTGTCAAAACTCCCATTCCTGGTCCGATTTCCAAAACGTCTTGATAGCCCTCAAAATTCAAAGTATCTGCAATTGCTGCGGCGATACTTTCGTCTTTTAAGAAATGCTGTCCAAGGTGTTTTTTTGCTTTTACTTTTTCCATAATAAGGTTTAAAGTTTAAAGTTTAAAGTCGAAATCATCGACTAAAACCAAAAACTAATGTTCCGAAATCAATTCTAATTCCGTTCTAAATGCCAACATTTTATCGCCAAATAATGCCAGTGCTTCCTCTCTTAATCGTGGCGCATCTTCATCGTAATACCGTTGCAATATTTCTTTATTTTCCGTTGTATATTGAATAGAATAGGTAACTCCGCCCATTTCTTCTTCAATTAAAACTTTGACCATTCGTGCCGATGAAAATTTTCCTGTTGCAAGAACATCGTTAATGTGTTTTTCTTGCATCCAAGTCATCCATTGGTCGTGAACACTTTCGTGAATATTGGTGGTTACGTTGTAAATTATCATTTTTAGTTTTTAAACGTTGCTATTATCGATTCTTTTGATTCCTCTATGGGGGTTAGGGGGCGAGATCTCCTCGCAATTCCCTAAATTTTCTTCTCGCATCTACAAAATAAATACTGTCTTCGTGATGGAACACTAATTTTTCATAAAGTGGTTTTGCCTTTTCTGTATCTTTTAGCTGTTTATTATAAATTTCAGCCGAAAAATACAATGCTTCATCTACATAAATTCCTTCAGAATGTTTGTCTATTATTGTTTGGTATTGGCTTAAAGCCGAAGAATAATCTCCTAATTTTTCGTATGTTTTTCCCAATCTATAAAGAGTTACACTTTCAATTTCTTGTCCTTTGAAATTTTTCAAAATGTCTTGAAATTGAAGTAATGCTTCTTGTGGTTTATTTTGGTACAACAGATAATCTCCACGTGCAAATTGTTTCAAAGCAGTTTGTGTAGAATCGGCTACAGTATTGTCATTTATCAGAAGAAAATATTCCAAAGCGTCGTTGGCAATTAATTGCGATGAAACCGATTTCAGCTCTTTAAATTGTTTCAATGCCCAAACGAAATCAGCCTTGAAATAGCTTGTTTTTGCCGATTTCAAACTTGCTTCGTGTCCAACGACGTCATTTTTCAAATCTTCTTCAATTTGAGAATAATACAAAGAGGCTTGGTTGAATTTTTCTTCAAATAAAAAAATATCAGCCAATTCCATTTTAACATCTGCCTTTTGATATTCGTTCAAAGGAAGATCTAAAGCAGTTTTCAATATTGCTTTTCCTTGCTCGGGATTTTTCATTTGAAAGGTATCAAAATGCGCTTTCAAAATCTGTAATTTTAAAGAATAAGGTGTAATTCCGAATTGTTTTAATAAGGAATTTAAGTCAGTTTCGATTATGGATAAATCTTTTTCTAACGGATTATTTATTTTCATTTCTGTAAGAAAATAATGCGCCTGGATTTGCAATTCCATATCCTGAGTATTCTCTAAAACAAAAGTCAAAATTTCTTTTGCCGTTTCTTTTTCGTCTTCTTCAATGGCAATTTGAGCCAAATTCACAATATTAGAAAGTGATTCAGGATTACGTTTATAAATTGCTTTTTCTTGAATAAAGGCTTTTCCGAATTCTTTTTGTTGTACAAAATACCAACTCAAATATTGATTCCAAAACACATCTTGGTTTTGCTGCGTGCGAAGTAATAAGGCTTTTCGTAAGGCATTATTAAAATTCACATCGGCATTTTCAGTCATAAATCTTGAAAACTGATTTTGAATTGCAATTAGGTTTTGAGGATTTTTGAACGATTCTTCCAGGAATTTTTCAATCATTTTATCCGAATCACCTTTTTGGCCATAAAGCAATGCCATTTGAAAATTAAAATTGAGATTTTTATCTAAATCAAGCGCCATTTGATAGGCTTGCAACGCATAATCTATTAATACTTTTCTTTCAAAAACGGCAGCAATCGCATAAACCTCACTTGGATTTTTTTTGATTTTATCTAACGCTTGCTCAAAATATTTTTTGGCTTTTTCCTCGTCTTTTTGCAATTGATAATTAGAACCTAATTCTACTAAAAGAGCTGCTTGTTTGAATTTGTCGAAACGATTCAAAATTGCCTTTTCCGCAACATTGTATTGTTTTAATTGTTGCTGACATTCAATGGTTTTTTGGAAATAATATCCATTTCCAGGTTGCGCGGTCAACAATTCTTGATAGGAAATTAGTGCTTTTTCAAATTCGCCTTTGTCAAAATAATTTTGCGCCAATTGCTCGTTTTGTGAGAAAACAATTAGCGAACAAAGTAGAGTAAAAAGGAAAATTAATTTTTTCATTTCAAAAATGTTTTAAAAAAACAATGTACTAAAGTAACACTTTTTGTGCCAATTTAGTACATTGTTCTTCAAAGATTAACTTCATTAGTCAATCAAATCAAAACCAGTATATTTTCTCAAAACCTCTGGAATTACGATTCCTTCCGGCGTTTGATAGTTTTCTAATATTCCAGCTAAAACTCTTGGCAAAGCCAATGAACTTCCGTTTAAAGTGTGTGCCAATTGGTTTTTTCCATCTTTATCTTTGAAACGTAATTTCAAACGATTGGCTTGAAAAGTCTCAAAATTTGAAACCGATGAAATTTCCAACCAACGATCTTGAGCAGTTGAAAACACTTCAAAATCATACGTTAATGCCGAAGTAAAACCCATATCACCACCACAAAGTTTCAAAATTCGGTAAGGTAATTTCAATTCTTGAAGAATCATTTTCACGTGTTCTACCATTCCTTCCAATGCTTCGTAAGATTTATCAGGATGCTCAATTCGTACGATTTCTACTTTGTCAAATTGGTGCAAACGGTTCAAACCACGAACGTGAGCGCCATAAGAACCTGCTTCTCTTCGGAAACAAGGCGTATAAGCAGTTGCTAAAACTGGCAATTCATTTTCGTTCAAAATCACATCGCGAAACAAATTTGTTACAGGAACTTCAGCCGTAGGAATTAAATATAAATTATCGGTGGCATCGTGATACATTTGCCCTTCTTTGTCTGGCAATTGTCCCGTTCCATAAGCCGAAGCTTCATTTACAAGATGAGGAACTTGGTATTCTTTATAGCCTGCATCGGTATTTTTATCTAAAAAATAAGTGATTAAAGCCCGTTGTAATTTTGCTCCTTTACCTTTATATACAGGAAAACCAGCACCTGTTATTTTATTTCCTAATTCAAAATCGATGATGTCGTATTTTTTTACCAATTCCCAATGTGGCTGCGCTCCTTCGTGCAAAACAGGGATTTCACCTTCTTGGAAAACGGTTACATTTTCTTCGGGAGTTTTTCCAAAAGGGACACTTTCTGAAGGAAGATTAGGTAAGGTATATAATTTCTCTAGTAATTCATGAGCCAAAGCATCTGCTTTTTCAGCTAAATCTTTGCTTTTTTCTTTTAGAAGTACCGTTTTTTCTTTTAATATAGCGGCTTTTGATTTTTCGCCAGCTTTCATTAAATCGCCAATATCTTTGGATAATTTATTAGATTCGGATAAAATGTTGTCTAATTCTACTTGCGTAGCTCTTCGTTTTTCATCTAATTGGACAACT
>CANFVB010000012.1 GCA_947450355.1 Bacteroidota bacterium | reverse complement strand
TAATTTTTCCGTTGAGAATTTGTAAGGTGGCTATGGCTACGGGCAATCCCACGGTTTTTGCCATTGCGGTATAGGTTTGGTCTTCGCCAAGGCACACCATTTTGGAATCTATTTGTCTTTTTACACCATTGATTTCGTAGCCAAATTTATGGTACATTACAATCATGTCTTTGTCGTCGGGCTGTAGCGTCCAACTGTCGTTGAGTATTTTTTCTAAAATTTGGGCGGGAGTAGCGTTTTTTAATCCTACGATTTTGTTGGGATTGAAAATATCTAACTCAATTAATTTGTCCCACATGACATCGTCTTGATCGATTTTTAAACTTAAACGCAATTTAATTTCTACAGAATCTGTTGGATGATAGGGTAAAAAGGAGTTGGTGAATTGGCGGTAATTCATGGTTTCTGAGTCGTCCATACTATAGGAATCGTCGGTCATTCCGAGTTGCACAAACATGTTCCAAGCTTTTGAAAAACCCACTCTTCTCAAGGTGCCACGGTATAATGTTAATACGTTATCTAGTCCGTAAACGCTTCTGTATTTTAGAGAATCTCGGTTGGCATAGGCTTCAAATCTTCCGTAACCTTCGACTTCCATAAACTCTGTTCGACTAAATAATTTATGGTAGGGAATGTATTTGTAAGTTCCTTCTTGGATGAATTTTGCTGCTCCGCCTTGACCAGCAAGAACTACGTTTCTTGGCGCCCAAGTGAATTTGTAATTCCAAAGATTATTATCGGATTCGGGAGCTACTAGGCCGCCACAGAATGATTCAAATAATATCATTTTTCCGCCTTTGTCCCGAATTTCATCGATAGTTTTCATGGCGCTCATGTGATCTATTCCTGGGTCGAGACCAATTTCATTCATGAAAATCAAGTTGTATTCTTTGGCTGCAGTATCTAATTCCTGCATAGCATCGCTAATATAGGATGCGGTAACCATGTGTTTTTTATAAACAATACAGTCTTTTGCGACTTCTATATGTAAATGTGCTGGCAACATTGAAATTACAATATCAGCTTTTTGAATTTGAGTTTTTCTTTGATTTTCATCAAATATATCTAAGGCAATTGCGGTTGCATTTGGGTGCGAGTTTGTTTTTCTTTTGGCTAAATCCAATGAAATATCTCCAATTGTTACCTGTAGATTTTCGGCAACTGATTTATCCAGCAAGTATTTTATTAACGAAGAAGCGGATCTTCCAGCCCCAATGATTAGAATATTTCTCATAATTATAAATATAACACAAATGTATGAATTTGTTATATTTATAACTATTTAAAAATAAAAAAAACTCACAAAATTAATCATGAGTTTCAGAATAAGCTTTTTTAGGAAAATTACAAACCGTCTAATTCTTCTAAATCTTTCTTGGCTTCTTTTTTAGATTCTATTTTTTTAGTGTCAAATTGTTTGTCAACAACAACTTCGTCTTTCGTGAATATTTCTTTTCCAATTACAATTACAAATGATAAAATGGCAAATAGTACAATTACTTTTACTACATTTTGTTGTTTTAAATCTGATTTTTTTAGTGCTAAAATTCCAAATAGTATGGCAATTCCAATTGGAATTAACGCCAAAGTTCCTAAAGGTAAAAAAGCAAATACAATGCTTAACGCAGTAAAAATACTTGCTATTACTAAAAATAATTTTCTCATAATTGTTGTGTTAAATTCCAGTTGCGTTTGATAATGTTAATTGTCCTGTTCCAACAGGGATACTAAATTTGATTAAAGCAGGGATTTTTTTAGTATCAGCAGTAATCCAAATTAAGTTTTTGTCTTTTCCTTTTAAAGCGTCGGTTTTAGCTGAAATTGAAATTTTATAACAGTTTTTTGTTCCTAAATTCCCAGCAGAAACGGTTTCATTTCCCATAAATTTCACTAAAACAGGAATTTCTTTTTCATCAAATACAATTACAAATGATTTGGTTTGACCGTTTTTATAATTTTGAAAATCAATAGTTCTCAACTTATAAATGATAGAAACAATATCTTGTGTTGAAGTTCCAACCGTAAATGTTTTTTTAGTTTCAGGTTTATTTTTCTTTTTTGAGGTGCTTATAATTGTTTTCCCATCGGATTTGAAAAGGTATTTTTCGGTTTTGGTATATCCGCCTTCATTGATGCTTCGTTTGTATAAACTCGGTTTTAAAGTTGAAGGATTTACATACGATTCATATAGATCTCTAATTTTAAAAAAAGAATCCCATTTGCTAAAAGTGGCAGCTTGACAACTCAAATGTAGAAATGTGTTTTTAGACGTTTCCATCATTTCTGTTTCCATCGTAACCTGCGCCAATTGTGTCATTAAACCACTCATATTATAAGAAGCGGAATAAACTAATCTTTCGTTTGGTTTTATTTGCGAAAAGCTAATAATAAAGCTAAAAACCAAAATAATTGTAAAAATAAATTTTCTCATAGTTTTTTATATTAGTGCAAAAATAGAATTATTTTATGTGTTTAAAAGTGTTAAAATTGAATTTAATTAACAGATTACATTTCATAACGCATATTTTTGTAATGTATTTTACAATCAATAAAAATGAATAGAAAAATTATTGCAACAGCAGCTCTTTTGGGATTAATAGCAATTATTTTAGGAGCTTTTGGCGCCCACGCATTAAAGAAATTACTAGACATTTCAGAACTCAATACTTTTGAAACGGGAGTTAAATATCAAATGTATAATGCCTTGTTTTTGTTATTTATTGGCACAAGCAAAGACATCTCAAATAAAGCAAAAAAAGCTATTTTTTATACAATTATTTTGGGCGTTTTATTCTTTTCAGGCTCTCTGTATTTTCTTGCAATAAACAGGCTTCTTCTATTTGATTTTAGACCCTTTGGATTTATTACACCAATTGGAGGATTGTTATTTTTAGCGGGTTGGTTTTGGTTATTTGTTAATTTTTACAGAAAAAATCTATAATTTTTGTGAAAAACGCAAAATAGATTGTTTTAAATATTTACTTTTGCAGAATAAATATTCAAACTTAAAACAATTTTATGGACAACTACAGCCAATTTACTATATCGATTTCGTTAGAAAAATATGGTGTCAAAAATGCTCAAGATATTATATACAATCCGTCGTTTGAATTTTTGTATAATGAAGAATTAAATCCAAATTTAGAAGGATTTGAAAAAGGACAATTATCGGAACTTGGGGCTGTAAATGTAATGACAGGTGTTTTCACTGGTCGCTCACCAAAAGATAAATATATCGTCAATGATGCTATTACAAAAGACACTATTTGGTGGACTTCTGATAAAGCAATAAATGACAATAAAGGTATTTCTCAAGATACTTGGAATGCTTTAAAACAAACAACTGTTGAACAACTTTCAGGAAAAAAATTATATGTTGTAGATGCTTTTTGCGGTGCAAACGAAAATTCCAGATTAAAAGTGCGATTTATTATGGAAGTGGCGTGGCAAGCTCACTTTGTCAAAAATATGTTCATCCGACCAACAGATAAAGAATTAGAAAATTTTGGAGAACCTGATTTCGTTGTAATGAACGGATCTAAAACAAGTTTCAAACAATATGCTGATTATGGATTGAATTCCGAGGTGTATGTAGCCTTCAATTTAACCGAGAAAATTCAATTAATTGGAGGGACTTGGTATGGTGGTGAAATGAAAAAAGGATTGTTTTCAATGATGAATTACCATTTGCCATTGAAAGGAATTGCATCGATGCATTGTTCTGCAAACAAAGGAAAAGAGGGCGATGTAGCTGTTTTCTTCGGATTGTCAGGAACTGGAAAAACAACGTTGTCAACAGATCCAAAACGAGAATTAATTGGCGACGATGAACACGGTTGGGATGATGAAGGGGTTTTCAATTTTGAAGGCGGTTGCTATGCAAAAACCATTGATTTAAGTAAGGAAAATGAACCGGATATTTACGGTGCCATTCGCAAAAATGCCTTATTGGAAAATGTTACGCTTGATGCAAACGGGAATATCGACTTTAAAGACGGTTCTGTTACCCAAAATACAAGGGTTTCTTATCCAATTGATCACATTGATAATATTGTAAAACCAGTTTCAAAAGCAGGTCACGCAACAAAAGTTATCTTTCTTACCGCAGATGCTTTTGGGGTTATGCCTCCTGTTTCAAAATTGACTCCAGAACAAACAAAATATTTCTTTCTTTCAGGTTTTACCGCAAAATTAGCAGGAACAGAAAGAGGAGTTACAAAGCCTGAACCAACATTTTCTGCCTGTTTTGGAAAAGCATTTTTATGCTTACACCCAACAAAATATGGTGAAGAATTAGTTAAGAAAATGGAGCAACACAATGCTACCGCCTATATGGTAAATACAGGTTGGAACGGAACTGGAAAAAGAATTTCTATAAAAGATACCCGCGCCATTATAGACAGAATTTTGGATGGTTCAATGGAAAAAGCAGAAACTCAAATGGTTCCTATTTTTAATCTTGAAGTTCCAACGTCTTTGGAAGGCGTAAGTACGCAAATATTAGACCCAAGAAATACGTATTCTAATGCTTCGGAATGGAATACAAAAGCAACCGATTTAGCCGAATTATTTATTAAGAATTTTGCTCAATATACCGATAATGAAGAAGGCAAAAACTTAGTAAATGCAGGGCCGCAATTGTAGTTTACAATAAATATCAAAGCTAATATTAATTCAAATAAAAAAGCTTTCAGATGATTTTCTGAAAGCTTTTTTTATGATTTAAGTGAAAGACTATTTTTCTTTAACTTCTTTGTTTGATTTAGTAATATATTTATCTAAAGCCATTGTCATCGATGGAGATTCAGGTGTAGGTGCCATAATATCAACTCGCAAACCGTGTTCTAAAGCTTCTTTTTGAGTAGTACTTCCAAATACTGCAATTCGAGTTTCGTTTTGTTGAAAATCAGGAAAATTCATGAATAATGATTTGATTCCTGTTGGACTAAAAAACGCTAAAACATCGTAATATACATCAGCCAAATCAGACAAATCACTCATTACGGTTTTATAAAAAACGGCTTGAGTCCAATCTACTTTTAAATTATTTAAGATAATTGGAGCTTCTGCATTCAATTGATCCGAGGCGGGCAATAGAAATTTTTCGTCTTTGTATTTTTTTAATAAAGTAGTCAAATCAATAAAATCCTTTTGTCCAACATAGATTTTACGTTTTCTATAGACTACGTATTTTTGCAAATAGAAAGCCACTGCTTCCGATTGGCAAAAATATTTTAATCCTTCTGGAACTTTATAGCGCATTTCGTCAGCAACTCTAAAGAAGTGATCTACCGCGTTTTTACTTGTTAAAATTATTGCAGTGAAATTATTTAAGTCAATTTTTTGAAGTCTAATTTCTTTCGCATTAACTCCCTCGACATGAATAAAAGGTCTAAAATCAATCTTAATTTTATGTTTTTGTTGCAACTCAAAGTAAGGAGAATTCTCCACTTTAGGCTCAGGTTGTGACACCAAAATTGTTTTCACTTTCATATTTGACATTTTCTAATATGCTAATTTTTTGTAAACCAATAATACATAAAATAGTAGGGTGCTATTTCAAGTGCGCAAAGATACAAAATAAAATAAAACAACTTACCCAATAGTATATTTTGATAATTTTTTAATGAAATTAAGTAGGTAAACAAGTTGATTAATAGCACAAGCGTAATAAAAACGAGCAGTAATTCTTTTGAAACACTTTCATAATAAAACAAAAAACAGTTTATTGGGAGTAAGAAAACACCAATATAAGTTCGGTAACTGACTTTTTGTAAGTTGTATTGCGCTACAAATTCTTCAATATCAAATGCGGTTGCGATTATTAATTCAATTAAATACTTGGATAAAATATAAAAAGTGAGGAAAGTGAAAATTTGTATATAAATGAGCCAATCCGTTTTGGAAACAATTCCAAATGTGTGGAATATCAATTGAATAAAAAACGATAGGGAAATCAACTGAACTATAAATAATGAAACGGTAAACCAACTCGACATTTGACTAGAATCGCGATAAACTTTTATGTATTTGTCAGAAACAATAAGCCTTGAGAACTCGTTGAATCGGTTTTCAAACATCGATTTTGCTATTGCAATTAATACAAATGCGAAAATAAATAAAGCGGTTGCCCAATCTTTATTTTCAACTATTCGAGGATGAAGTACGTTTCCAATCATATCGGTGCAAAATTACTAAATTTTTCAACGGTTTTATTTATTATGCAATTATTATGAATCATAAAACATAAAAAGTTTATTTTTGCATAGAAATTCACACATTAAATATGAGCAATAGCATTGTTATAATCCCTACCTATAACGAAATTGAAAACATTGAAAGCATCGTTAGAGCTGTGTTTTCATTGCATAAACCATTTCACATTCTTGTTGTTGATGATAATTCGCCAGACAAAACTTCCGATAAAGTAATTGAACTTCAAAAGGAATTTGGAAGTCAATTATTTTTAGAAAAAAGAGAAAAGAAAGCAGGATTAGGAACTGCGTATGTGTTTGGTTTCAAATGGGCTTTGGCAAAAGAGTATGATTTTATATTTGAAATGGATGCCGATTTTTCTCATAATCCTGCCGATTTAGAAAAATTATACGAAGCCTGTCATTTTGGTGGCGGAGAAATTGCAATTGGTTCAAGATATGTCACTGGCGTAAATGTTGTGAACTGGCCATTAAGTCGGGTTTTAATGTCATATTTTGCATCCTATTACGTGAAGAAAATCACAGGAATGAAAATTCACGATGCCACTGCTGGATTTATGTGTTATAATAGAAAGGTTTTAGAAACTATAAATTTGGATAAAATTAAATTTATTGGTTATGCTTTTCAAATTGAAATGAAATACAGAGCCTATTGCAAAAAATTCAAAATTGTAGAAGTTCCAATTATTTTTACAGACCGAACCAAAGGCGAATCAAAAATGAGCAATTCTATCATTAAGGAAGCCGTTTTTGGAGTAATATCACTTAGAATAAGTAAGTTTTTTAATAGATTATAAGCAAGAGAACAGATGAACAGGATTTTAATCAAAAACGCAAAAATTGTAAATGAAGGAACAATTTTTGTCGGCGACGTATTAATAGAAAACGAATTTATTGTAGAAATTGCGGAAAGCATAAGTGCAAAATCTTCCGATTGCAAAATTATTGATGCTGAAGGAAATTACTTAATTCCTGGCGCAATTGACGATCAAGTGCATTTCAGAGAACCTGGACTGACTCATAAAGGCGATATTGAATCAGAATCTCGGGCAGCTGTTGCGGGCGGAATAACTTCCTATATTGAACAGCCCAATACGGTTCCAAATGCCGTAACTCAAGAAATTTTAGAAGAAAAATATCAAATTGCAGCAGAGAAATCTTTTGCAAATTATTCTTTTATGATGGGCGCTACCAATGATAATTTGGCAGAAGTTTTGAAAACAAACCCCAAAAATGTTGCGGGAATAAAAATATTTTTAGGTTCGTCAACGGGAAATATGTTGGTTGATAACGAGGAAGTTTTAGAAAAAATATTTTCGAGTACGCCAATGTTAATTGCCGTTCATTGCGAAGATGAAACTACCATTAAAAACAATTTAGAAAAGTACAAAGCAGAATATGGTGAGGATATTCCTGTAAAATTTCATCACTTGATTCGTAGCGAGGAAGCGTGTTATATTTCTTCTTCAAAAGCAGTTGCTTTAGCCAAAAAAACGGGAGCAAGATTGCATATTTTCCATCTTTCATCAGCCAAAGAAATGGATTTATTTACGAATAAAATTCCGTTGGAACAGAAGAAAATCACTGCCGAAGTTTGCATTCATCATTTGTGGTTTACAAATGAAGATTATGATACGAAAGGGAACTTTATAAAATGGAACCCTGCTGTAAAAACAGAAAATGACAGAAAAGTGCTTTGGGAAGCGTTGCTTGACGACCGAATTGATGTCATTGCAACCGATCACGCACCACATACTTTAGAAGAAAAACAGCAATCTTATTTGAAAGCGCCTTCTGGCGGACCCTTGGTGCAACACGCTGTTGTAGCAATGTTTGAGGCACATTTGCAAGGAAAGATTTCGGTGGAAAAAATCGTTGAGAAAATGGCGCATAATCCTGCGAAAATCTTCAAAATTGAAAAACGAGGATTTATAAAAGAAGAGTTTTATGCGGATTTGGCAATCGTAAATTCTGGATTGCCTTGGAGCGTAAAAAAAGACAATATTTTTTCAAAATGTGGATGGTCGCCGTTTGAAGATTTTACTTTTAGATCAAGAATAACACATACATTTGTAAACGGACAATTAGTATATCAAAACTTTAAAGTGAAAGATATTCGTTGTGGAAAAAGATTATTGTTTGACCGTTAAATAGTTATACATTTCAATTATGAAAAAATTAGTTACTTTATTTTTACTTTTCACAATTCTGATAAGTTGTCAAAAACCTGCTGTTCCAAAACCTGATAATTTGATTGATGAGGAAATAATGGTTGATATTATGTATGATATTTCAATTTTAGAAGCCATGAAATCTCAAAAAGCGGTTGTTTTGGAGTCAAATGCAATCAATCCAAACACCTACATTTATAAAAAGTATAAAGTTGACAGTCTTCAGTTTGCCAATAGTGATAAATTCTATGCTTCGGACATAAAAAAATACAAAGAGATTTTTGATAAAGTCAACAAAAGAATGGAAGAAGAAATGGAGCGTTTAAAAAAAGCTACAAATTCAAAACGAGCGCCAGACGACAATTTGACTAAATAGTTTTTTCTAATTTTGAGTGCAAAGCTACAATTTCGTTGATATATTCTTTGGTGTTTCTAAATTTAAATCCAAAAACAGCTTTGACTTTTTCATTAGAATACAAACTGGTAGAATGACTTGAACGAGCCGAATCTTTTGAAATATTTCTTTTTTGATTAAACACTTCTGAAGTAATCCAATTCAATCGCCAAGCAATTTCTGTAATCCATTTTGATGCATAAAATTTGGGTTTTTTAACCTTCAATGCTTCTGCAATGGCGTTCAAAACGGTTTCATAGGAATAGTTGTCTTCAATAATTACAAAGCGTTGCCCGTTATTATTTTCATCAACTTCCATTTTATTCATTGCCAAAATCAATAAAGCTACAACATCTGAAACGGCTACAAACCCAGTAAATCCTTTGGTATAAAACGGCAACCCATTGGCAACAGCCGAAAAAAGCGTCCCACTTCCTTTGTTCCAAAAACCAGGACCAAGAATAATTCCAGGATTTAAAACAGCAACTTTCAAGCCTTCTTGTTGCCCACGCCAAATTTCCATTTCGGCACCGTATTTAGAAATTGCGTAATCGCTGTGTGGCTTTTCGGGATTCCAATCGGTTGCTTCGGAAATCCTAATTTCGTGTTCTTTCAAATCGCCCAAAGCCGCAATCGAACTTACAAAACATAGTTTTTTGACGCCATTTGCAATGGAAAAATTTACAATATTCGCTGTTCCTTCAATGTTGGTTTTTCGTAGAAGTGCTTCGTCCTTTGGGTCAAATGAAATCAAAGCAGCGCAATGATATACCGAATCGACATTTGCGAAAGCGATTTCTAAAGACGTAACATCGGTAATATCGGCTTGAATCCATTCAATTTTTTCGAATAAATTGCCTTTTTCGTATAATTCAAATAGGGATTTCGTTGCCATTTTAGAATTTGAATTTCTATAAATAGCCCGAATATTTTCGCCATTTTCAATTAATTGAAGTGCCAAATGAGAACCCACCAAACCTGTTGCGCCAGTAACTAATATCATACTACGAAAGTACGAAATAGGATGTAGGAAACATATTTTTTTTCGATTAACCGAATAAACAAATCAACAAATCAACATTAAATTTTATCTTTGCCTAAATTGATTGAAAAATGAAGAATTTTATTGAAGAAGTGACTTGGAGAGGAATGCTTCACGATGTTATGCCAGGAACTGAAGAACATTTGATGGAACAAATGCGGGTTGCTTATGTGGGAATTGATCCAACTGCGGATTCATTGCATATTGGTCATTTAGTTGGCGTGATGTTATTGAAACATTTTCAATTATCTGGGCATAAACCGCTTGCATTAGTTGGCGGAGCTACCGGAATGATTGGTGATCCATCAGGAAAATCCAATGAAAGAAATTTACTTGACGAAACAACCTTGCGTCACAATCAAGAAGCTTTAAAAGGGCAATTGGGTCGGTTTTTAGATTTTACTTCAAATGCTTCAAACGCAGCGGAATTAGTGAATAATTACGATTGGATGAAGAACTTTTCGTTTCTTGATTTCATTCGTGATATTGGAAAACACATTACCGTAAATTATATGATGTCGAAAGATTCCGTAAAGAAACGTTTGTCTTCTGAAGCTTCTGAAGGAATGTCATTTACAGAGTTTACGTATCAATTGGTTCAAGGTTATGACTTTTTGCATTTATACAGAGAAAAACAGTGTACATTACAAATGGGCGGAAGCGACCAATGGGGAAATATCACCACTGGAACGGAATTAGTTCGTAGAATAGCAAGCGGGAAAGCCTATGCTTTGACGTGTCCGTTGATTACAAAAGCAGACGGAACCAAATTCGGAAAATCTGAAGGTGGAAATATTTGGTTGGATTCAGCGCGAACTTCGCCTTATAAATTTTACCAATATTGGTTGAATACTTCTGATGTTGATGCCGAAAAATACATTAAGATTTTTACATTTTTATCAAAAGAAGAAATTGAAATTCTAACTGAAAAACATAGAGAATCACCACATTTGCGGTTGTTACAAAAACGTTTGGCGGAAGAAATTACAGTAATGGTTCATTCTGAAGTAGATTTAGAAAATGCGATAAAAGCATCTAATATTTTGTTTGGAAATGCAACTTCTGAAGATTTGAAACAATTGGATGAAGCTACTTTCTTAGAAGTTTTTGACGGTGTTCCTCAAGCAAATATTTCAAGACAAGAAATTGAAACGGGAATAAATATCATTGATGTTTTGAACGAAAAAACAGGATTTTTTAAATCAAATGGCGAGGCAAGACGTGCTTTATCAGCCAATTCAATTTCAGTAAATAAAGAAAAAGTTACGGAAGAATTTGTGCTTACAAATACAAATTTAATTAACAATCAGTTTGTGCTTTTGCAAAGCGGAAAGAAAAATTATTTTGTGATTCGAGTGGTTTAGTTGGGTAAATGTTTAATTGTTTAATCGGTAAACTGTTTAATTGAAAAATGGTTTAAATGTTGAATTGTTGAATCGAAATTTCGGTTAACCGATTAAACAAATAACCGATTAACCGATTTCAAAAAAATATCCCAAAACTTCAAAAGAGATTTTGGGATTTTTTTTTATTATTCAGAAAAATTAGTTTCCATTTAGGGCATAAAAAATGGCAATAAAAAAATCCAATCATCGAAATGATTGGATTTTTTTGTGCCTTTTTTAAAAACAATTAGTTCTTAATAATTTTTTGAGAATAATTTAAATCTTCTCCTGAAATTCTAAGTACATATATTCCTGATTCAAGCATTTGTAAATCTAACGCTTTTTCAGAATTAAATATTTCATTTTTAGCAGCATAAACTTCTCTTCCATTCAAATCAGCAACTTGAATATTTACTTTACCGTTATATTTATTGATGTTGATATTAAATCTTCCATTTGAAGGATTTGGATAAATAGAAACTCCCTTTTTATTTGAAAAATCCTCATTTGCTAATGTTGCAGCTGTGAACGTACCTGAGAAAACTCCTCTACCATAAGTTGATGCATAAACTGCATTATCATCTCTTAAATCTAAATCGGTTACTTTCACGTTAGTCATACCATTGAAGGATTGGTACCAAATAGGTGAAGCTGTATCAAATGAATTCGTAAACCAAACGCCCAATTCAGTTCCAATAATAACTTCATTAGTTTTCAAAGGGTTTTGTAATATACATTTTACTGGCATATCAGGTAAGTTTCCTTCTTTGTTTTCCCATGATTGGCCACCATCTGAAGTATACCATATACTGACAACGTTATAATTGTGAAAAGTAACGAAAATTTCATTATTTGATGCGCCATATTCAACATCCGATATGCTTCCTAAAAATTCTGGCCCTGTAATATCGGTCCAAGTTACACTTGCAACCGAAGTAGCATTAGCATTTGCTGATCTATAAAGTTTTCCACTTCTAAATCCAACTAATAAAGTTGTTGCTGAAGTTGAGTATTTTGAAACTGTCATTGCTGTTGGAGAACTTGCAAAAAGCGGTGCAACTGTAGGCGCAATTGTAGCCTTAGCTACAGTTCCTGTTTTTAAATTGGTATACCTTCTTATTCCGTATACAGTAGCTGTAGTTCCACTTGCTGGGACTGTGTAGTCTGAAAATAAAATATCTTTATTAGAGTCTAAAGCCATAGGACATATAAATGCACCATTAGAAGTTGTTTCACTATTTATAACCCTTGTTGTCCCTGTCGTTGATCTGTAATTGATGCTTTGATTATAAACATAATTTGTAATCATATATTTATCAGTTCCTTGGTCAAATAAACAATAGGCTCCGTCGCCACTTTGAATTTTTGAGCTTGTATTTGTACCAGCTGCTACCCCGCTAAAATATTGAGAACCATTATCTTGAGCTCCAGCTACAAAGAAATCTCCAGTTCCTGTTGATGTTGGTGATATTGCAACAGTATAAAATTGTGTAACATTAAATCCATTATTTCTTGAAGTAATATTAGTACCACTTGTAGATGATGCAGTCGACAAACTTCCGCCATAATAAACTCCTCCATCGCAACCGAAGAGTGCTATATTTGAATTACCTGGTTTAAATGTCATTGCATGCTGATCAGAATGCACATTAATCGTCCAATCTGATATAGGTGTCCAAGTGCTGCATCCATTAGCAGATCTGTATAAATCTATACCTCCAACATATACAATTTCATCATTAGTTGGATCTGCTTCAATCAATAAATCATAAAAAGCTTGTTGCCCAGTAAAGCCATACGTATCCTCTCTTGTTTCGTTACCAACAGGTAATGCGGTAATAGTGGAAGTTGCGAAACCATCTGTAGTTTTTATAATTTGAACTTCAACAGTATCAGTAGTAGTTGCTTGTTTTAATTGTGATAAAACATATAATTTATTTGGATTTGTTGCAGACGCTTCGATTTCCACTCTTGATCCTCCTCCATTTCCTGTAACTGTATATTTATCTACAAAAGTAGTTCCTCCATCAGTAGAGCAAAAAACTTTTCCACCACCATCTGAGTGAGCAAAACTTTCTGTTGTTGAAACCCATATTTTGTTATCAGTGCCAATTTCAATATCATTCGGACAATGTCTATTTCCATTTACAGTTAATGGCATTGTTAATAAAGCCCATGTTGCGCCTCCATCAATTGATTTATATACACCATAAGCATCAGAACCCATATAAGTTGTTGTGTTTGTAGCTCCGTAATAAGAATCTGCAACCGCAACAAAAAGTTCAGAAACGCCTCCATTATTTCTAATGGCAATTTTATTAATATCTTGTGCCCCAGGAACGATATTTCCAGAAAGTGCTCCAGGAACACTTGGATTTAAGGTTGCGTTAACTGTACCTGTTCCAACTGCTGCTTCTAAAAGATTTCCATCTGTCATAGAAACCATTGTAGCTGGAATTGTAACTGTTGCATCTGTTCCTCCCATACCTGCTGCTGGCCCAGGAATGTTATTCATCATAATTACAGCTATAGCTCCTGCGTCTTGTGCAAATTTAACTTTAACAGTAAAATTACAACTTCCCCTTCTTATTAAAGCAATCTTACCTGTTAGTGATCCTGCTGGATTTGTTGTCGCAAAACACCCAAGAGATGTTGGTGCAGATTGTCCATCTGTAATTAAAACAACATTTGCGGTAATTGCAGAAGTAATAACTGAACCAAATGAAGTACTTGGAATACAAGGATAAACCCCCGCAATACCTACTGGACTATTAACAGTTATATTAGCAGCTGTTTGAAAAGTAGTTGGTCCAGAAATTCCTCCAAAAACTTTTGACCATGTCAACCCTCCATTTGTTGATTTCCAAACTCCATTACCATTAGCGTCCCCACCTGTATAAGATTCTCCTGTACCTACATAAAAAATGTTTGGATTATTTGGATCCGATGTTATACAACAAACATTTAAGTTTTCTGGTATATTTACTCTTGTCCAAGCTGATCCTGCTGTTGAAATTGAATTGTTTTTCCATAATCCACCACTAACTCCTCCTGCAAAAACAGTTTCATGAGTAGCGTCATTCGGATCAAACATAATTCCTCTAGTTCGACCACCTACGTTCGTTGGCCCTCTTTCTACCCAACTGTTATCAACAGCATCTCCAGGCACTCTCCCAGTAGATAGAATTCTTTGTCTTTCAATTTCTAGGTTCTTTCTAATCACTTCCAAATTCTCAGTGGTTGGTCTACCTAATGTTGGGCTCATTGTTAATTCCCATTCATTTTCAAAATATTTATTTGGGGGTATTCCCTTCTCCATTCTTTCATCTTCAGATAATTGAATAGTTTTTTTAAAAGGGCTGTTCGCCTGAAAATGTGCCAGTTTTTTCCTTAATTCTTCCGTTTTTTTATCCGTTTTGGAAATTTTACTTTTCTTTGAAACAGTTTTATTATCCTTAGCAGCAACTTCTGATTTGGCTGAAATTTTAGAATTTTTCACCGTTTTTTGTTGAGAAAATCCAGAAGTAATAAACACAAATGTGCAAATTGAAACAAGTAGGTTCTTTTTCATTTTTTTATTTTGTAGTAATTTAGGGTGTAAATATAACACTTACTTTTAATTGTTCCAAAAATTATACTTAAATCATTGATAATTTAACTTTTAGAAGCAGAAATTGTATTGTATAAGATATATGCGTTTCCATCTGTTAACAAGGAAATGAAGTGACAAATATGAAGCAATCTATCGTATAAATTTTCTTTCTCTACTTTGAATTTTTCAGGAAGCAATTGCAATACTAATTTATCAAAATTAGAAGCTTTGCCATCAAAATTATTATTAAAAGCCGTTATAAATTTATCCAATAAAATATTTATTATCTGATAACCCGTCAATTCCTTTTCGATAACTTCCCTACTTTGATAAATATTTTTCACACTCAATTTAATAATGTCATCCATTTGTGCCTTGTATTTGCTTTTATCGGTCAATGCATGCGGAAATTTTCCTTCTAAAATTAACTCCTCATTTTCAATAAAAACTTTCACAGCATCATTAATTAAACTACCAATTGCCAAGGCGCGCAAATAACTAATTCGATCTTCTTTTGTAGTTAAAGTATTGTATTTATTAGTATCTATACTGTCTTTCACTAATTTTATTAAATATTCCAAAGCATAATCTTCCGAAACCAATCCAAGATTCATCCCATCTTCAAAATCAATAATTGTGTAACAAATATCATCTGCCGCCTCAACCAAATACGCCAAAGGATGTCTTTCAAAACCAATATCATTTCCTGATTTGTTAGAAATCATTCCCAATTCCGAAGCAACATCTTTAAAAAATTTCACATCCGATTGAAAAAAACCATACTTTTTATCGGCAATATCTGACGTTGGCTTTTTCGGCAAACTCTCTTTCGGATATTTCATATATGCGCCAAGCGTGGCATACGAAATCCGCAATCCACCTTCATTTCCTGGTCTTGAACTTGTTAAGACTGAAAATCCATTGGCATTTCCTTCAAAGTCAATCAAATCTTGCCATTCTTTATTCGTTAAATCTGCTTTGTATTTTTGTCCATTCCCATTAGAAAAATATTCGCCAATTGCCTTTTCCCCAGAATGACCAAAAGGAGGATTTCCAATATCGTGTGCCAATGAAGCAGCCGCAACAATTGCCCCAAAATCATTCATTTGAAACCCGTGAATTTCTTGTAAATAAGGATATTTTTCAATGATTTTTTTTCCAACTAATCGACCAATTGAACGTCCAACCACCGAAACCTCCAAACTGTGCGTCAATCTTGTATGCACAAAATCAGTTTTCGACAACGGAATAACCTGCGTTTTATCCTGCAAGCTTCGGAAAGCAGCCGAGAATATAATTCGGTCATAATCAACCTCAAATCCCAATCGGGTGTCGTCTTGTTCCTTTCGCAAACGCTTAAAAGTGTCGCCTTTTCGTTTTAGTGATAGTAATTGTTCCCACTTCATTATTTTAGATTTCTGGTGTTGAATTTACGAATATACAAAATTCAAACAAATTGAACTTAACTTCAGTATGAAATTGGTATGGAAATTAAAAAAACTGGAGTTGAAAAAGGATTTATTTTGTTAAACACTCAAAATCAAGCTAAAATTTCGAGAGAACTTATTCGAATATAATTTAGACTTAAAAATTTTATGAAAGATTTAGAAAGTTCAAAGAAAAAATCATTAACACCAAGTAAAAAGAGTAAATGGCACAAAGTTTAATAATAACATTGTGCCATTTGCGTTAATCTTTGCGAACCTTGCGGTTAAAAACTACAAATCAAATCCCATTTTCACACCCAATCGTGTAGCTATAATTTTGGTAATTCGTTGTTTCAATTCTGGAATTTTAATACTTTCGATTACGGCATTTGAAAACGCATACATCAATAATGCTTTGGCTTCTTTTTTAGGAATTCCGCGTTGTTGCATATAAAACATAGCCGTTTCGTCCAATTGTCCAATGGTACAACCGTGAGAACATTTTACGTCATCTGCAAAAATCTCCAATTGTGGTTTGGCATTAATTGTAGATTTATCTCCAAGCAAAATGTTGTTGCTTTTCTGAAAAGCGTTCGTCTTCTGCGCTTCTTTTTCGACGAAAATCTTTCCATTGAAAACGCCTGTCGAACGATCGGAAAAAATCCCTTTATAATCCTGGTGGCTTTCGCAATTGGGTGTCGAATGTTGCACCAAAGTATAATGATCTACGTGTTGCTTGTCGCCAATAATCGTAATTCCGTTGAGGTTGCTGACAATTCTTTCGCCAAAATGATAGAAATTCAAGTTGTTTCTCGTCAAATTTCCACCAAATGAAAAGGTGTTTACAGAAACATTAGTTTCCTTTTGTTGTGAAACATAAGTATTATCAATTAGATTGGCCTCAAGGTTGTCATTTTGAATTTTATAATAATCAACAATGGCTCTTTTTTGTGCAAAAATCTCCGTAACCGAATTAGTCAAAACCGGATTATCGTTTAAACTTTGATGTCTTTCGATGATTTGAACATGTGAATTCTCACCAACAATTATCAAATTTCTTGGTTGAACCAAAAGTGCCGCTTCGCTTCCTGTAGAGAAATACATAATTTCAATTGGCTTGTCAACGACTTTGCTTTTTGGAATATTTATATACGCTCCTTCATTGGCGAAAGCCGTATTTAAGGACGTTAAACTTTCGTCTTTATTGGCAATTTTATTAAAATAATTGTCAATAACCATCTTGTATTTAGGCTTGTTCAATGCCGATGACATTAGGCAAATATCTATTCCGTCGTGTGTTGTAGAGGATAAAAACGAGTTGAATACGCCATCAATAAAAACCAGTTTGTAAGTGTCAATTTCGTGAATGAAATATTTTTTTACATCAGCAAATTCAATTGTATTTTCGCTTTTTGGAAATACGGAAAAGTCATTTTTTAAAATCGAATTTAGTGATGTGTATTTCCAAGATTCCTCTTTTTTAGTTGGGAAACCTTTATTTTCAAAGTTTTTTATAGCCGAAGTACGAACATCGTGCAACTCCGAAGTTACATCAATTCGCTCTTCAAAAGCCATAAAAGACGACAGTAATTTTTCTTTTAATTCCATTTAATATGTCTTAATGTCTTAATGTCAAATGTCCTAAAGTCCCTGATTGAATACCATTTGACTTTACGACTTTAGACTTTAGACTAAATTTTTAATCCAATCGTATCCTTTTTCTTCTAACTCTAATGCCAATGAAGCATCGCCAGATTTTACAATTTTTCCGTTGTAAAGAACGTGAACAAAGTCAGGAACAATATAATCTAAAAGTCTTTGGTAATGCGTGATTACGATGATTGCGTTTTTCTCGCTTTTCAATTTATTTACACCGTTGGCAACAATCCGAAGAGCATCAATATCTAGACCAGAATCTGTTTCATCAAGAATTGCCAATTTCGGTTCTAACATTGCCATTTGGAAAATTTCGTTTCGTTTTTTCTCTCCTCCAGAAAATCCTTCGTTTAGCGAACGGGACAAAAATTTACGGTCAATTTCCAATAATTCCGATTTCTCACGAATTACTTTCAGCATTTCATTAGCTGGCATTTCTTCCAATTTATTTGCTTTGCGAGTTTCGTTGATTGCCGTTCTAATAAAGTTGGTAACAGAAACTCCTGGAATTTCCACAGGATATTGAAACGACAAAAACACGCCTTTATGCGCTCTTTCTTCTGGAGCTAAATCCGACAAATCTTCACCATCCAAAAAGAGTTCTCCTTCGGTTACTTCGTAATTTTCGTTTCCAGCGATTATCGCCGAAAGCGTGCTTTTTCCAGCACCGTTTGGTCCCATAATTGCGTGGATTTCTCCAGCTTTCACTTCAAGATTGATTCCTTTTAAGATTTCTTTATCGCCAATTGATGCGTGTAAATTTTTTATTGATAACATTGTTTTTCTTTGTTTATTCGTAATGACCTTTTAATGAAATAATACTTAGAATATTTACAGTATTTTCGTCTATAATTTCGTAAATAATTCGATGTTCCTGATTTATCCTCCTTGACCAATATCCTAATAAATGATGTTTAAAGGTTCTGGTTTTCCAATTCCTTCAAATGGATGTAATTTAATGTCTTCAATTAAAGAATATATTTTATTCAGCAACGATTTATTACCCGATTTTATCCAAAAATTTATATCTGCTTTGGCTTTACTTGAAAAATCTATTTGCATAATTCTTTCAATTCTTCCATTGTCATTCTAATTCCTTTTCCTTCTCTAACTTCTTTTGCTGCCTCCAAAATTTCTTTTACAAACTCTGGATTATATGGTTTTTCAATTTTTTCGACAATTTCAAAACCCAATGATTTTGCCAATGATTTCAAAACTGGAAAATCTTTTTTCTTAACATTTTTTAATAGGACTTCCATAGCAATTGTAATTTAATATTGTTCTTTCAAATTTACAAATTTTAACCAACACTTCCTTCTAAACTAATCTCCAATAATTTTTGCGCTTCCACTGCAAATTCCATTGGCAACTTGTTCAAGACTTCTTTGCTGAAACCGTTCACGATTAAAGCGATGGCTTTTTCGGTTGGAATTCCACGTTGATTGCAATAGAAAACTTGGTCTTCGCCAATTTTACTAGTCGTGGCTTCGTGTTCTATTTTTGCCGATGGATTTTTACTTTCTATATATGGAAAAGTATTAGCGCTACAATTATTTCCCATTAACAGCGAATCGCATTGCGAAAAGTTTCTAGCATTTTCTGCATTTGGACTAACTCTTACTAAACCTCTATAACTATTATGCGATTTTCCGGCAGAAATTCCTTTAGAAATAATGGTCGATTTGGTGTTTTTTCCAAGGTGAATCATCTTAGTTCCCGTATCGGCTTGTTGAAAATTATTGGTTACTGCAATCGAATAAAATTCTCCAACGGAATTGTCTCCTTTTAAAACAACCGAAGGATATTTCCAAGTAATTGCCGATCCTGTTTCAACTTGTGTCCAAGAGATTTTTGCGTTTTTCTCACAGATTCCTCTTTTGGTTACAAAATTGAAAACTCCGCCTTTTCCTTCCTTGTTTCCTGGATACCAGTTTTGAACGGTCGAATATTTTATTTCGGCGTCGTCCATGGCAATAAGTTCAACAACAGCGGCGTGCAATTGATTTTCGTCACGACTTGGTGCGGTGCAACCTTCTAAATAACTTACATAACTTCCTTCATCGGCAATTAATAATGTTCTTTCGAATTGTCCCGTTCCTGCTTGATTGATTCGAAAATAAGTTGATAATTCCATTGGACAACGAACGCCTTTTGGAATATAACAAAACGAACCATCTGAGAAAACAGCTGAATTTAATGCCGCATAAAAGTTATCTTTTTGAGGAACAACCGTTCCAAGATATTTTCGAACCAATTCAGGATATTCCTTAATTGCTTCAGAAATACTCATAAAAATGATTCCTTTTTCGCCCAATGTTTTCTTGAAAGTTGTTGCCACCGAAACGGAATCAACTACAATATCCATGGCAACATTATTCATCATTTTTTGCTCATCAACAGAAATTCCTAACTTTTTATACATTTCTAAAAGTTCAGGATCTACATCGTCTAATGTTTTATTTGGGTCAACTGCTTTTGGAGCCGAATAATAAGATATCGCCTGAAAATCTGGTTTAGTATAATGAACATTTGCCCATTCAGGCTCTGTCATTTGTTGCCAAGCACGAAAAGCTTCAATACGCCAATCGGTCATCCATTGTGGCTCTTCTTTTTTGTGGGAAATAGCGCGAACAATGTCTTCATTTAAACCAATAGGAAACGTTTCCGATTCTAAATCGGTGTAAAATCCGTATTCGTATTCTTTACTTTCGAGTTCAACTCGTAAATGGTCTTCTGTATATTTTGACATATTAGCCCCCTAACCCCCTATGGGGGAACTCCTATTAGGGGTAAATAGGAATTAATTTATATATTTATATTATTGACAATGTTGAGAATTCCCCCTTTGGGGGTTAGGGGGCTTACAGCGAAAATGATTCCCCGCATCCACAAGTTCTACTTGCATTTGGATTATTAAAAACAAATCCTTTTCCGTTTAAACCACCTGAAAATTCTAAAATGGTTCCTGCCAAATACAAGAACGATTTTTTTTCGACTGCAATTTTCACATTGTTAACTTCAAAAACTTTGTCGGTTTCGCCAATTTGTTTGTCAAATTTTAATTCATAAGACAAACCCGAGCAACCACCGCTTTTTACACCCACACGAACGTAATCAATGGCTGCATCAAAACCATCGTCTTTCATCATGTCGACGATTTTTTTACTTGCTGTATCTGATACTTGTATCATTTTCTTATTTTTTATAAAAGTAAAAACTGTAATTGTAATTTGAAAATCAATGAACTATTTTGAGTTTTTAAACACTAAATAAATAGCTTATTTTGATTTTGTCTAAATAAAGGACAAATATATTACAATAAAATGTTTTTGTCCTATTCCTTCAATACATTTTAACTAATAATTGTATAGAAAAAATTGATTTGACATGTTAATAAAGCCGTTCAGATTTCCTAAATTGCAAAAGATTTCAATTCATTAAATCTAAACTATGAAATTATACCCAATAGAATCTGGAAATTTTAAGCTTGACGGAGGCGCAATGTTTGGCGTTGTTCCTAAAACACTTTGGAACAGAACCAATCCTGCCGATGAAAATAATCTGATTGACATTGCCGCAAGGTGCTTACTTATTGAAGATGGTGCCCGATTGATTTTGATTGATACTGGAATGGGGAATAAACAATCAGAGAAATTTTTTAGTTATTATTCGCTTTGGGGAACTCATTCTATCGATAAATCGTTGGCGAAATATGGATTTCACAGAGATGATATTACGGATGTTTTTATGACTCATTTGCATTTTGACCATTGTGGCGGAAGTGTGCAGTGGAATTCTGACAAAACAGGGTATGAAATTGCTTTTAAAAATGCAAAATATTGGACAAATGAAAATCATTGGGAATGGGCAACAAAACCGAATCCTCGTGAAAAAGCTTCTTTTTTGCACGAAAATATTATTCCAATTCAAGAAAGCGGACAATTGCATTTTATACAGAAACCTGAAGGCGATTTCCTTGAAAAATCAGAACTTGGATTTGGCATTTTCTTTGCTGATGGGCACACCGAAAAACAGATGATTCCGCACATAAAATTCCAAGATAAAACGATTGTTTTTTGCGGCGATTTATTGGCAACAGCCGGACACGTTCCTATTCCTTATGTTATGGGATACGACACAAGACCCTTATTAACAATGGATGAAAAAGCTAAATTTATGAATGCGGCGGCGGACAATAATTACTATTTATTCTTGGAACACGATGCACACAATGAAATTATAACAGTCGAAAAAACCGAAAAAGGAGTTCGATTGAAAGAAAAATTCACTTGCAATGACATCTTAAAATAGTGTTAATCACTATTGTATAAATGAATATCTTAAAGTATTTTTGAATCGAAAATTAAATAAAATCAACAAAAATGAATGTAATTAAATTAACCTATTTATCGCTAATTGCTGCTTTAACCGTGCAGCTTTCAGCAAATGCGCAATCTGCCGAAAAAGTAGCGGTTGCTAAAAAAGGAACTCTTACTGAAATCCAACTAAAAAGATGGAGTCATCTTGATTTAGACAAGGACAGTATTCCTGGAATGAGCGTTGACAAAGTATATTCTGAATTGTTAAAAGGTAAAAAAGGTGTTCCAGTAATTGTGGGAATTGTCGATTCTGGTGTTGATATTGAACACGAAGATTTGAAGTCTGTGATTTGGACCAATAAAAAAGAAATCGCTGGAAACGGAATTGACGATGACAAAAACGGTTATATCGATGATATTCACGGTTGGAATTTTCTTGGAAATATCACTAAAGAAAACTTGGAATACGAAAGAATTATCAACAATAAAAGTTTAGTTGACGAGGCTACCTATTTAGAAGCAAAAGGACTTAATGATAAAAAAATTGAGGAAGCAGCGCAAACAAAATTTCAAATGGAGCTTGCGATAAAAGGAACCACAAAGGCTGATGATGCTTTAGTGAAATTCCTTGGAAAACCAACTTATACCGCTGAAGATTTAGATGCAATAGATTCAAAAGATCCTGAAATTAATCAAAGCAAAGGCATTATGAAACAAATGCTTTCTTATGGTTTAAGTGTTGCTGATTTGAAAAAAGAAATCCAAAAAGAATTAGATGGATTTGAAAAAGTACAAAGTGGAGAAAATTTAAAAACCAATTACAGAAAAGTTTTAGGTGATAATCCAGATGATATTAAGGATACAAAATACGGGGATAACAACGTTATGGGTCCAGATAAAGAAGAAATTCTTCACGGAACGCACGTTGCAGGAATTGTAGCGCAAGTTAGAAATAACAATATTGGCGGTGACGGAATTGCAAATAACGTACAAATTCTTACTGTTCGTGCGGTTCCAGATGGTGATGAATATGATAAAGATATTGCACTTGGAATTCGTTATGCGGTTGATAATGGTGCAAAAGTGATAAACGGAAGTTTTGGAAAATCTTTTTCACCTCACAAACAATGGGTTTATGATGCGATTAAATATGCAGAATCAAAAGATGTTTTAATAGTTCACGCTGCCGGAAATGATGCAAAAGATATTGATACAGAAAACAATTATCCTAACGATTCTGATGATAAAAAAACAGAATTTGCCGACAATATGATTACTATTGGTGCCTTGAATTATGAATATGGTACAAATGTAGTTGCTGATTTTTCTAATTATGGAAAATTAAATGTAGATGTATTTGCGCCTGGGGTAAAAATTTATGCTTCAACTCCAAATAATACGTATCAATTTTTACAAGGAACTTCAATGGCATCGCCAAATGTAGCAGGAGTTGCGGCCTTAATCCGTTCGTATTATCCTACATTATCTGCAAAACAAGTTAAACATATTTTGATGGATTCTGGAACTGCGATAACCACAAAAGTAACTGTAGGAGGAGATGAGAAAGATTCTCGTCAATTTTCTGATTTATCAAAATCTGGAAGAATTGTAAATGCGTATAATGCAATGGTAATGGCTGAAAAAATGGCTAAAAAACCAAATTCAAAAAAAGTAAAAGGATAATTTTAGATAAATATATAAATAAGCTTGCAGGAATTTTATACATTTCGGTAAGCTTATTTCTATTTTAAAACAATCTGAACAACTTCAATTTCTATATATCTATGAAAAAATTCTATATAATTTCTATTCTTCTATTAAGTTTTGGAAAAGTAATTTCTCAAAATTCAACCTATTGGCAGCAAAAAGTTGATTATAAAATGGATGTTTCCATAGATGTAAAAACCTATTTATATAAAGGGAAACAAGAATTGGTTTATACCAATAATTCTTCGGATACGTTGAAAAAAGTGTTTTATCATTTGTATAATAATGCTTTTCAACCAGGAAGTGAGATGGATATGCGTTTGCAAAACATCAAAGATCCTGATGGAAGAATGGTCAATAAAATCAAAATTGGGGATAAAGAAGTTAAGGAAAGTAGAATTAAAAACTTGAAACCGAATGAAATTGGCTTTTTGCACATTTCAAATTTCAAACAAGATGGAGTTCCCGCTGCGGCAAAAGAAGTGGAAACTATTCTCGAAGTTACTTTGGCGAAAGCCATTTTACCAGGAGAAAAAACAACTTTCACTTTAGATTTTGAAGGTCAAGTTCCTGTTCAAATTCGTCGTTCGGGAAGAAATAATAAAGAAGGCGTGGAACTTTCAATGGCACAATGGTTCCCAAAAATTGCCGAATTTGATTTTGAAGGTTGGCACGCAGATCCATATATTGCTAGGGAATTTCACGGTGTTTGGGGAAATTTTGAGGTGAATATTACCATTGATAAAGAGTATGTTTTAGGTGGAACGGGGTATTTGCAAAACAAAAACGAAATTGGTCACGGTTATCAAGATTCGGGAATAAATGTAGTGTATCCAAAGAAAACAAAATCATTGACTTGGCATTTTATTGCGCCAAATGTACACGATTTTACTTGGGCTGCCGACAAAAATTACATTCACGATATAGCGCAAGTTCCTAATGGCGCAACACTTCATTTCTTGTATAAAAACAATCCGAAAATTATAGAAAATTGGAAAAATGTACAGTCAAAAACCGTGCAATTGATGCAGTTTTATAATCAGATTGTTGGGAAATATCCTTACGAACAATATTCGGTTATTCAGGGTGGCGATGGCGGAATGGAATATGCAATGTGTACCTTAATTCTTGGCGAAGGCACTTATGACGGACTTCTTGGAGTTATTGCACACGAAATGGGACATTCTTGGTTCCAACACATTTTGGCTTCAAATGAAAGTAAACACGGTTGGATGGACGAAGGATTTACCTCATTTATAGAAGATTTAGGAATGAATGAATTGGCAGAGAAAAAAGCAGAAAATCCATTTGAAGGAAGCTACAAAAGCTATATAAATATGGCAAATTCTGGCAAAGAACAACCGCAAGGAACGCATGCCGATCGTTTTGATGAAAATCGCGTTTATAGCATTTCGTCTTATAGTAAAGGAGAACTTTTCTTATCGCAATTGGAATACCTCATCGGGAAAGAAAATTTGATGAAAACGCTACAACGGTATTATTCTGAATTTAAGTTCAAACATCCAACGCCAAATGATATAAAACGAACTGCAGAACGCGTTTCAGGAGCAGAATTGGATTGGTATTTAACCGATTGGACAGAAACTACCAACACGATTGATTACGGAATTAAACAAGTTTCCGAAATTTCAGATAAAATATCAATTTCATTAGAAAGAATTGGTAGAATGCCAATGCCAATTGACTTAGAAGTTGAATATACAGACGGAACTAAAGAAAGTTTTTACATTCCGTTGCGAATGATGAGTTTTGTAAAAGACAATTCTAATCCTACAATGAAAAGAACGGTTTTGAACGATTGGGCTTGGGGAAATCCAAATTACGAATTTACGATTTCGGCTACAAAAAACACAATCAAGAAAATTACAATTGACCCAAGCGGCTTAATGGCAGATGTGAAAAGAGAGAATAATGTGTATGAATTGAAATAAAAAACGCCCTTGATAGGGCATTTTTATTCTAAAAAAAACTATTTTACTTTAATTGTATCATAATTATCTGAACGTATACCTACGATTCCATATACTGTTTCTCCTTTTTTGATGATTTTCCCTATGATATCATTTTTTGTCAAATCATTTTGAAAATTTTTATTTGCCGAACTAGCTGCAATCATATTTCCACCTGCTAATCCAGGGCCAATTACCAATCCAATTGGAGTAGAACTTGATGAGGTTTGTTGCCCAAATGAATTTGTTGTCGTCGTTTGAAATTGCATAGGCGTTAATAGCAAATACCATAGATAAGATGCGGGACTTTGCTTTATAGTGTTATAAACCACATTTGTTTCTAATAAATTTAATTCGTTTCCGTTTTCATAGGTAAGACGAATGTCTTTCCCGAAAACCAAGTCATTCGATGTGTTATTTGTAACTTTAATAGCAATAACTTTCAAACCATTATTTAATTCTTTTTTCTTGTATTTTTTTTCTAACAAGTCGTATTTATATTCAAGAACAATAGTGTTGTTTTCACTTCTAGAAGCAAAATTAATCGTTTTTGGTTGTATTTTTTTGTAACCAGAAGCACAACTATTTAAAAATAATACGGATAAAGCAAGTACACTAATTTTAAAAAATTTAATCATTTAATTAAGGTTAATAAGGATAATAATAAATGGGTTTTCGACGCCAAAACTACAAATTAATCTTTATTTTCCAAAGTTAATCTTGTGATAAGGATAAGGAATAATCTTCTTTTGAATCACAACTGCATCATTCAACACAAACGGCATCGGCATCATCCAAGGCAATCTTTTGGCAATTCTGAATTTTGGATTGGTCAATAAATCAAAAGAACTTTCCATCAAATCCATATCAAAAGTAGTATTTGACGCAATCGAAAACTGCAATTCCAACGGATTGTTATCTACAACATAATAACTAATCAATCGCTTTCCTTTACGCAAATACAAACTTCCTTTTTGTGCCAAAGCAGTCGCTCCATTTGCCTTCAAATTATAGAAAATCATTTTTTCATTGGCAAAAATATCGTAGCGATTTACATTTCTATTTGGTGAAATCCTCATTTTAATAAAACGTTTTGAACCACCAATACTATCCTGAAAAAATTCAATTGTGGGTTC
>CANFVB010000011.1 GCA_947450355.1 Bacteroidota bacterium | reverse complement strand
TTTTTTTTGTCCGATAAATCGTATTACTGAACCCCTTCCGTTATGATAAATCCCTTCACTTAATTCAATTTCTTTTTCTGCTAATTCAATGATTTCATAATTTGGGAAGTCTAATTTTATTTCGTCTATTGAAAATAAACTTTCAATATCTTTTGGCCCTCCAACTTTTTCGTTTGCAGTTACATAGTCAATATGCTTTTTGCTAAATGCTTCAAAAATTAGTATTCCCTCATTTTTTAATAATCTATCAAATGTCTTGTGGTATAACGATTTAATGTTTGCGGGAAAATGTGCATAAATTAGCGCAATTGCATCAAATTGTTCCCTTTCAAAATCTAATGTTTCCAATTCCCCAACTTTATAGTCAATTATCACGTTGTTCTTTTCAGCAAGTTTTAAAGCCTTAAGCTTGCCTTCATTGCTAATGTCAAATGCAGAAACAGTCCAGCCAAGTTTAGCTGCATATACTGCATTTCGTCCTTCTCCTTCTGCTGGAAAAAGAATTCTCCCAACAGTTAGTTTTGTCAATTGTTCTTTTAAATAATTGTTTGGTTCTTCGCCATAAGCAAACTCTTCTTTACTATATCTGTCGTTCCATCTCGAAGTCCAAATGTTATTTAATTCTTTAGTATTGTCCATATTATTTTTTGTTCTAAATTTTATTTGCTAGTAATTCAGCGATTTTCGGGATTAAATTAAGCTAAATCCCCAAATTGTTTGTAGCAGGGTTTCAATCATTAACAGAAGTTTACATCGATTAAAAGCTGTGCTTCTATGCGTCAATTCGTTCGGTGATATAATCCTCAAAGTATAATATCTTTTTGATGTCTTCGTCCGTGAATGTCAAGCCTGCCACTTTTGTTTGTAGAAATTGCAACATTTCAGTACCTCTTTCTGATATGTTTTGTTTTGTCCAATTGTCGTGCTTGCTAATTGCTATTTCGTTGTAAGAGCCTGTTCTAAACCTTTCTTTTTTTTCTATCCAACCTCTGTTTCCAAGAGAAGAGTTTTTGCCATTTTTCAAAATTGTCAAGTTTCCAAGCGTGTTAAGCAACACTTTTCTTGTCTGCTCAATTTTTTCGTCATCTTCTAATCCATTGGTAACACTATTCACTTCGTCTTGCCAATTGTCCCAAAACTGTTGAGGGATAATATGTTCAATTGTTGTTTCGTTGAAGTCGTCAAGTGTTATTTTGTCATTGGTTTCTTGTGCTTTTGATTTTAATAATTCCTCATATTCAAATAAAAAGTATTTTAGATTACCCCATCTATGAAAACCTTTAGCACCTCTTTCGTATGTATATAGATATTTGAACGCTTGAATAATATTAGGAACGCTTACTGGAATGTTGATTAGGTCTTCTGTTTTTTTTAAAGTACCGTTAAGGTCATCTTCTTTATTATAAATATCCCTTGCCCACGATGCAGTTGTTCTTTCGTCCATTACTCCAATGCCAGGAACACGGTTTCTGAAAAGTATTTTTTCAAGATTTGAAAAAATTGAGTTTATCTGTTTTTCGTCTTTGGTTATATTTAAAACGGCAACTAAAAATATTTTAATTTCCTTGCTACTATTTAGGACTACTATTTTCTTTACTATTTTTAAATTTGAGTTATGTATATCATACCAAATTGGTGCCAATTCAGAAAGTTTTAGAATATAATCTTCAATTTTTTTATAGCTTACAGTTTCCTCCTTAATTGTTCCACTTTCTTCCAAATCGTACTTTTCAGATTTGTTACAGAACATTTGGAAAACTTTTTCCTCTGCAACTTTTTCACTAAAAGTTGATTCTTTAGGTTTTCTGTATAATGACAAGTGGGCTGATAAAAAAACATCCTCGTCAAGAATGTGAGTTGAGTTTTGTGCAAGGCAAGTATAAACTTTACCCCAAGCTTCATTTATTTTTTTTCGTAAGCTACTTTTATCTTCTGCGGCTACGTCAAGTTTTTCTGTAAGATAAATAAGTCTGTTTTTTAGTTTTTCCAATGTCGATAGAGGTTTGCCTCTATTATTCATTGTTTCAAAAACGGCTTGAACATCGAGGTCTTTCTCGATTGTTCGAATATCAAATTGTAAAGAAGTCGTAAGTTTCATAAATAAAATTTCTCTTTGTTCGTGTGTCAAAGAACTAATCTTTGTTGAAAAGAATGTTTTGGCTTCGCTTAAATTTTTAGTGTAATGATTTTGATGGTTTGGTTGCAAAACTACTTTGTTGTCCTCGAATATTGAATGAAGAATAAAGTTATAGTTTTTGTCGGTGGCAGAATAGCTAAACTTGTAAACTTTACTTTCTCCAGTTGAATTTGATTTAGACACGAATGTTTTTATCAAGTCTTCTTTACTTTCCTCGCAATATCCTTTGTCAGCCACTTTGAGCAATTCAAACAATAGAATACTAATACTTGTAAGTCTTTGTTGTCCGTCCACTACGTTAAAAAACTTAACTCCTGATAACCATTTCTCGTCTGCTGTTGGTTGGGTTTGTTCAAGATAAATTGTTCCGGTATAGTGCTTTTTTAATTCTCCTTCTACTTCCGCTATTTCGTCTAAATCGTCCCAAAGTTCGGATAGTTGTTTTTCTTCCCAAGCATATCCTCTTTGATAGTCTGGTATTCTAAAAATTCTTTGATTAAAGAGTTCTGATAGATTGTTTGCGGACATATTTTAATGTTTTTTAAATTGGTTATTTCGTTGTTAATTGTTCGGTTTTTTTTAATTTAACTGTTCTAGATTTTGGGCACAGAATGTAATTCTGCGCGATCAGGAAATAAAGTCATAACCACTTTGTAAAATAGAAATCCTAATATCATTTTCTAAAGTTTTATCTTCCGATGTGTTAAGATTAAGAGTTGCACCACTTTTGGTTTGTTTGAAACTATAGTTTCCAATGCTATTTAGTTCATTATTTGAGCATTGAAAATTTTGGGTAGCAATACATAAAATGGTATCTTTAAGTTCTATTATTTTATTGCTATAAAAATCAGGAAATTCAAAAACCTCAATAATAGCTTCCATAACTTTATTTGAACCTGAAGCAAGAGCCGAACTCATAATGACAATACTGTTTGACTTAAATATTGCTTTTATACTTTCAAAATCTAAAGAACTGTTTTTATAAAGTGTTATTGAAGCTGTAAGTTCGTCATCTAAAACAATTTCTTGAAAACCAAAATCTGTAAAATTAGCATTTTGATTTAGTAAAAGAAGTGCATCAAATTGGTTTCTAACACTTTCAAAATTAGATACAAATTGTTCTTCAGAATAGGTTTGGTCAAACTGAGTTGGTATTGAAAAAATTCCAACTGAGATACTTTCTTGATTTTTTATAAAGACTGAATTTATGACTTCCTTTGTTTGATTAATACAAGAATTTTCAATAATTAAAGTAAGACTTTGATTGTCTAAATCTATAGTATATTTTTCCTGTAATTTACATTTTTCCCAAATAGCTTGTGCTTTGTTCATATTTATTGTTTTTATTTTCTTAAATGAAATACTTTATCATTTCCGCTTAGATTTTTTAGACTTAAAAATTCTTGTATTTTTTTATTTTCTGTTCTTGCCAAAGACGTAAAAAATAAAGCCATATAATCAATATGTTTTATTGAAATTTTCTTAAATTCAAATATCGTTTGCCCTATCATATTAAAACCTACAACGTGATGATTTTTTTTGGTTTTCAAAGTTTCATATTCTTCCTTTTCAAAACCAACAAAAAGTATAACAGCGATACAAATTTCAGCATTTGAAATTTCAATTGAATGGGTTTTTGGAATGACAACCAGATTTTCGTGTTCTTTAAAATCAACCATATAAGCTAATGCTTTTCTTATTTCATCATTTTTTAAATTGTCTAATAAAATACAATTATCTAATCTTTCGTATGCAAATTCCATAATTTGAAGTATAAATTTCGCCTACATTATTTGGTTTTCGGCTTTCCCATAACACAAAGTAAATGTAGATGTATGCCAAAGGGTGTCGTTTAAAATTAGATATAAAAAAAGGAAGCTTTTATACCTCCTATAATTTTTCATTAACCAATTTTCTTTGTTTCCAGATAAACTGGTGAACAACCGCAATTTTTCTTTAAATCAATTCCATATTTTCGCATAAAAGCGGCGTGAACTTCCTTGCCACCATTTGAAGTAACAGGATTTCCAATTGATCGAACAACTACTTCTACTGACATTCCTTTCTCAAGGCGAATGCCATTTGCAATGTTGTTTTGTTTTACGGTAATTAAGTATAACGGCATAGTATTAAATTTTAGTTTGCCTACATTATTTGGTTTTCGGCTTTCCCAGAACACAAAGAAAGTCGGGGATAATGCCAATTGGCGGCGTTGTGGAAATTTTTTTCATAAAAAAAACGACACTCGGATGTGAGTGTCGTTTAGATGCGTTAATAATGATGTTTTAAATTTGCTTATAGTGATTTTTTAAAAGTATAATCATTTCTTCTTGGTGTTGATTAATTTGTTCTGAATTCCAAGAATCGTTATAGTAGATTTTAGCTAATTTCAAAGAATCATAAGTTGATTTATTATTAAAATCATCCCTTTTCTTAACTATACTTTGATTGCTGTAAGAAGAATTTTGTCCCACCGAAAGCAAAGCTAAATTGCCAAAACTATCTAAAAAGTTTACATCAATTTTATTGTTATTTTCTTCATTTTGGGGGAATACGTGTTCTATAGAGTTTTTAGAAGTAATTCTGTATCTTTTAAATTTTTCGTCATCTTTTTTATCCCAATTTTTCCAAAGAATGTATTCTAATTTGTAAAACCAATAATGGCTAAAACCAGTTCCAGAAGACTTTGACAATGTTGTTTTTATCTCTTCAAATTCAGGTAATGCTATTTTTTCATTTAATAATTTCCAAGAAATTTCTTTTTTGTCCCCAGGAAGCATAATATTGTCAATTCTTTCTAATTCGTTTAAGATTATATTTTTATCGATTTCACCATTCTGGTTTTCGGGCTTCAAAAGAAAATCTATGTAAGGTGTTAGCCAATATTGTTGGGCAAATATTCCTGTGAAATATAAAACAGACTGAAGCATTTGTGTTTCAGAGTTTTCATTATTCTTTCTTGAATAATATTTTTTACCATCATTATTACTTTCATAAATAGAAGTTAAAAGTAATTTTTCGTTTTCATTGCTGATTTCTTCACCTTCTTCATTTCTCCATTTAACTATATATTTATCAAACAAGTAACGAACTTTCCATAAGAGTAAAAAGAATTCTTCCACTTTTTCAATTTCGTCTATTTTAATAATTTCAAGCAGTTTTTTGGAATCCATAGATTCTATGTCTTCGGTAAATCCATTTTGTTTTCTGTAAATCCTAAAGGTTTGTAATAACAAGACATTAAAAGAAATAATAGAACGGCAGGCAGAATTTTGAGCTATCCCTGTTGTATTTTTACCGATTATTTCATCTTCTGATTTCAATATTTCATCAATTGTTAAATTACCTTTATTTTCAAAAATAGCATTGTCATTTTTTTGGTTAAATATATTTTCATTAAATTCGGAAAAATCATTTTCTTTAATCTTACTTGTGTCATAAGGAAAAGATATTTTGACATTACTCTCAAAATAATTATACATATTTTCGCAAGCTTCCCAAATTTTGGAATATTTTATCCTTTCATTCTTCTCAATAATTTTATCCAATAATCTTGCTTTTAGAATATCAGATTGTTGAAGTTGAATCCCACTTGTCCCTAAAGCAACGAAAAGAGCGTTTAAATCAGTGTTTTCAGGAGCTTCGTTAAAAATGAATTTAACATTGTTGAAAATATAATTTCCAAATTCCAGTAAATTTATTTCATTTTCTTTTGATTTAAGGAAGCCTTCAATTGTTTCAATCCCAGCTGCAATGTTTTTAAGAAATTCAAAATTACTTACATCTTGAAATCTTCTATCTGAAGAACCATCAAGCAAACCTTTTAAATATTCATAAACCTCTTTTCGGATGTCAAAATCAAAACGGATGTCTTTTTTATTATTATTGTATTCAATTTCAAGATAGTTAGTTAACTCGGAATTTATCCCTATTCTTTTATAACAAAATGAAATTAACCAAAATGTTGTAAATCTTTGTTGCCCATCAATTACTTCATAAAGTGTGCTTTTGTCATTATTGAGATTGTTCTTATTGTCTGATTTTATTACATAAGTATTTCCAACAAAATAATTATTTTCTAAATTGTTTTTAAAATCTAGTTCTAAATCTTCTAATAATTTAATAATTTCAATTTTATCCCATACATATGGGCGTTGATATACAGGAATTAGAAATTCTAGTTTTTCGTTGACAATTTCTTTAAGTGTTATTTCTTTCGTTTCAAAGTTCATAATTTATTTTTTTAAGTAGTTTTCAAGTGCGTTTTTTAAATCAGAATCAAACTTTTCTTTGGAAATAGATTTATTAAAAAAATCATTAACGCGGTTATAAAACCTTTCATTTACACCTTTAATACCTGCTGTTTGAATTTCGAAATTGTGATTTTTTAGATAAAATAATACTTCTTCATACGTGAAAGCATTTAAAATTCTGTCCAAAACTTTTGTTTCATCTATAAAATTTCTAACAGTTGCTTCATAAATTCTTGATTTGTTAGATAATCTTATACTATAAATGAATCGAAATAAATACAACGAAAATTCAAGTACATTTTTTCTGCCGAAACGATCGACAAAAGAAAGAAGAGCAAGTTTGTAATAGCTTCGCAAATCAATAGTTCCATCTATTATATTTATGATTTTACTATTGAATTCAGCATATTTTCCATTATTGTTTTCCGCTGTAAACAAGAAATTATAATCGTCTGTAAAACGCAATAAATAATTTATGTAATTAACTCCTTCGTTCAAAGGTTGTCTGATGGCATATTTATCAGCAGTTATTTTATGTGTGTTTTCTTCAATTTCAACAAATGAATAGCCAATATCTTTGTTTTCTTTTTTTGTTTTTTCAGCAAAATCTTCCGTTAAAATATTTTTCCAACTAGAAACGTCTGTGTTTTTATCTGGTAAGTTTTTATGCCTATTAAGGTAATCCATTCTTCGTATTAAACTTAACATTCGATTTACCGTTTCAAGATTTTTTTGATTTGATTCCCATTCTTTTGCAAAAGAATTTCGATAATCATTTTCTTTAATGCTTCTCAAATGGTGTGCTTTCAAAATATCTGTTCCGCCTAATCTTTTTCCACCAGTATTCAATGTTTCAAAAAAGTTGTATGCCATATCTTCACTATTGGTAATAACTAATGTAACATTCAATTTAGTAAAATTAAGATCTAACATTTTAATTATTTCCTGATTGGAATTGTAGTAATTAAAATTTTCTTTTATGTGCTTAAAAGTTATTGGATGGTTGTAGGTAACATTAAAATCTACGTTTGATTTTATTTTCTCTAAAATTTGCATTGTCGTAATTCGCTGCTGACCATCAATAATATTGTAGCCATCAACATCTTTGTGAAGAACAATGCTTCCTAAATAGAAATTGGGTTTATCACCCTCTCGATTGTTATGTTCAGAAATTTGATATATTAACTTGTTAATATTGTATTCAGTCCAAACATAAGGTCTTTGATACTCTGGTATTTTGAGATTATATTGCAGTAAATCTGTTAAAGAAATACTACTTACTTCTATACTATTATTCATTTTTTCCATATTTTATTTTTTTGTAATTATAATTGTTTTTTTTCTATTAAATATCCAAATATTTCAAATACAACTCCGCACAAGCCCTAGCATCACTCAAAGCATCGTGATGGTTAAGAGGGATTTGGTGTTCCTTACACAAATCTGCCAAGTTGCTTTTGTACATTTTGTAAGTGCAATATTTGTCATAGTCAGGTATGGGCAATCCATAATGAAGAAGTGTTTTGTCCAAAACAGGAAAATCAAACCTAAATCCGTTATGAGCCACTACATTCTGGTTTTTTATATAAGGTTCAACCAAATGCCATATTTGGTCAAAAGTTGGCTCGTTTTTAGTTCTTGCAGGTGAAATGCCGTGAATGGCTATAAAATTAGTCCAATAGTAATTATTGGGAGGTTGCACCAGTAAATTAAGGGAATTAGTAATAATACCATTCTCCACTTGTACCAGCCCAACTTGACAAATACTATTTCTATAACCGCTCGCTGTTTCAAAATCTATTGCTGTAAAGTTTCTCATTGATATAAATTTGCCATTTGTTTAATGCTGTCCTTCATAGTTTCTATCAAACTTTCGGGTGCTAATACTTTAACATCACTGCCATATTTCAACAGTTCCATAACAATATCATCGGTAAGGTGAATATAAATTTCGATTACTACCTTATCCTTGTTTTCTTCAATTATTTTTTGTGATTCGTGAAGTGGAAATGTCTTGATATATTCTCCTTGTTGTTTAGAAAATTGTAAAACCACTTTTTCTGCTGGATTATAAGTTTCAACTCCAAAAGCGTGTTGGAACTCTTTTTCAACATTATAAGAAATAGGTTTAAACGTGGAATCAGTGATTTTTAAATCGGAAATTCGGTCTAATCCAAAGGTTTTAACGGTGTTTTTACTTATTTCTAAAGCTATCAAATACCATCTTTGTTGTGATTCTTTTATTGCAATAGGTTTCACTTCACGTTGGGTTGTAAAATTTTCCCAATGTTTTTGATGCGTAAATTGTAAAATATTGAGGTTTTGAATTGCGTGAATTATGCCAAAGATATGTTCTGTTCCCAACGATTTTCGTTTTTCAAGAAACACACTTGGCGATAATTTATTCGCTCCTTGTAATGCGTGATGAATAGAAAAAGCGTCCACTAATCTGGTTACAGACTGGTCTTCTATTTCAGATTCGTCAATTGCGTAGGTATTGTCTTTTCGATTGTAGTGAATGAAAATTCCAAAAAGAGTTGTGATGTCTGTTTTGTCGCGGTCAAAAGTGCGACTGGAATATTCAAAAGTTGTGTCAATATCTTCATTTTCTAATTTACGCATAACGTGCTCTTGCAAATCTTTAAAGCTGCAAGGTTTACTTCTCAAGCGGTCAATTACGAAGAGGTATCTTTTAAAATAGATTAATTTGGACATACTTATTTTGATTTTATTTTTCAAAGATATTTTACAACTCTGCCATTTAATGTCGGTTTATAATAAATAATATTTAATTTGATTGTAACATCTTTGTCAAAGTTCAAAACTTTGACAAAGGTTGACTTGCTACAAAGCAACGTGTTTTTGTTGCATTGCAAATCCTGCGCATGTTTTTGAGGGAGAAATAATTGGCAAAGCCTTTGTTTGCCTATGTGCTCAATAACTCGGGAATCTTTGTTATTGTGCGCTACAATGAATTTGTATTTTGTAAATGTAACGGTTTTATTTGTTTAAATGGTTTGTTTAATCGGTTATTTGTTAATTCGGTTATTCGAGAAATCTAAAACCGTACTTCTTAAATCGAGTCTTGCGCGAAGGGTGGCAGCGGAAATCCTTTGTGGAACGAAGTGGAGCAAAGATTGCAGCGAACGACCTGACCGAGTTTACGGATTGCTTCATATTTCGCAATGACGTTCTAAACGAGGGCGCGCCCAAATGCAACTTTTGATGAAAATAAAATCGCCAATTTTTTACGTTTTTGTGTCTAATTCAAAAAAAATCCTATCTTTAACCAAACCAAAAACTAAAAGTATGCAAGAAAATAGTCAGGAAGATTTTAAGAGAGAATTAGGTTTGTTAGACGGAACGATGCTGGTTGTGGGCTCCATGATTGGCTCGGGGATATTTATTGTGAGCTCGGATATGGTGCGCCAAGTGGGTTCTGCTGGGTGGCTAATTGCGATTTGGGTGCTCACGGCTTTGCTGACTATTGTGGCTGCGGTGAGTTACGGCGAGTTGAGCGCAATGTTTCCCAAAGCGGGTGGTCAGTATGTTTATCTGAAAGAAGCCTACGGAAAATTGATTGGATTTTTATACGGTTGGAGCTTTTTTGCAGTAATCCAAACAGGTACAATTGCCGCCGTGGGTGTGGCTTTTTCTAAATTTGCAGCCTACTTATATCCGCCTTTGAGCGAAAACAATGTCATCTTTGAAGTAGGGAATTTTCAACTTCAAATAGCCAAGTTTTGGGTTTAAAGCCTATATAATAATCGCGGAGCATATCTAATATTTTTGGAGACAAAGGTGCAATCCTGTCTTTTTTACCTTTGCTTTGGCGGATAATTACAATTCCTCTTTTGGAATCAATATCTGCGGGTTTTAAATTTAAAAGCTCGCTTCGGCGCAAGCCACAACTATATATTAAAGAAAGCATTGTTTTGTGTTTAATATTACTATGAGCATTTAATATCAATTTCACTTCCTCTTTACTCAACACATTAGGTAAAAGTTTGGACCTCTTAGGTCTGTGTATTTTATCTACCAACATTTTGGTTTCTCTAATGGTTTGAAAGAACAATTTAATGGCATTCACAATTTGATTTTGATAGGAAGCTGACAAATTGTTTTTCAATATATACTCGTTATTGTAAATAATTACATCCTCGTTGGTAATTTCAGCAATTGGTTTTTCTCTATAGAAAATCAAGAATGATTTCAACGCTTCGCTGTAGGTTTTAATTGTACTAGGACTGTAGCGTTTTGAAAGTAGCCATTGTTTGAATTTTTCTATTTGTAAAATACCTTCTGCAGAAGGAACGGTTTGAAAATGCAGTAGTATTTTAAACCGAATTCTATTTTCCTCAGTATCAGGAAGGTGCCAAACACCCATTGACTGACTCCATCTTGAGCCGTCAACTGTTTTTATCCGAGCAATTAACTCGGCGTTTTTTTCAAAAGTAATAGCGATTCTAACTGTTCCTTTGTACTTGATTAATTTTGATTCCTATTTCATGGCCTATAATTTTTATAAAGATAGGGATTGTTTATTTGGTAATTTGTTTATTTGTTAATGGTTTAATCGTTAGTTTGGTTATTTAGAAAATCTGTGGCAAAAATCCTATCCCCAGCCCTTTCCAAAGGAAAGGGTGACGGAATGGGAATGTGTTAGTTGATAAATGTTGATTAATTGTTTATTTGTTAATGCGGTTATTTGTTAATGGTTTAATCGTTAGTTTGGTTATTTAGAAAAATCTGTGAAAATCTGTTCAATCTGTGAAAATCTGTGGCAAAAATCCTATCCCCAGCCCTTTCCAAAGGAAAGGGTGACTTAATGGGAATGTGTTAGTGGATAAATGTTGATTAATTGTTTATTCGGTTATTTGTTAATTTGTTAATCGTTTAATGGTTTAATCGTTAGTTTGGTTATTTAGAAAATCTTTGGCAAAAAAATCCTCACATGCTTTTTTTGTGAGTGTTGCAAGGCATCTAGCAAAGCAATATCAGCTCTTTTTCGTTGTTGCCATCATCAGATTGCCACCCTTCACTTCGTTACGCTCACAATGACGGATAGAGAGTGGTTGCGCTCACAATATAAAGAATAAAAGTGAAAACTATTGTTATTATTTCTTGAACTGCAACATTAAAAGGAGTTATATAAAAGAAAAAATAATTTTGTCCGTACTAATTTTAAAAAAGATGTACGGCACTTGAACAAAAGCCGTACATCTTTCATTCAAGTCCCGTACATCTTTTATGTAAAAGCCGTACATCTTTTATTTTATTCGTACGGTGAAAACAAAAAATTGTTGCGGAGTTTTAATTCTGGAAATCGTTATGAACAAATTATTTTTAATAAAACAGTGCCGTCGAAGTAGCCAAGCCCTATTTATACTGGGCTTATCAATGGGTGTTTCTTAATCTTTAAGTTTTATAGTGGGATAAAAAGTGGGAGCTGGGTTTTACTATTCTGTTTTCAACTTAGGCAATCCAAAACCCATAGGAACTAGCAGTTCTCCTTTTTCATATAGGTTGAAATAGATTTTTACAGGCTGTTTTAATCCAACCCAAGTTACTTCATAAATATCGAGGAAGCCACCGCCCATTTCACTGTTTTTTGTTGGAAACGGACAACATACTTCTATTTTCTTATAGAATAATTTTTCTCCCTTAGGTCCTGTTAACGCATTTAGAAAGCGCTGTTGGTTAATTGTTTCGTCTTTTGTGTTTCTGTAGAACACATTAATAGGGTAATCTTGATTATAACCGTATTTTGGATCGTTGCTGTATTTTGAAATAACAAAAGTGTTTTCCGCCGTTAGTTTTGGAATTGGTGCCTTATCATTAACATTTTTTAAGGTCGATTTTGTACTCACACACGACACAGAACCAATTACAATAATTATTAGGGCAATTATAGATTTTATTTTCATTTTACAGTTGTTTTTGTTTAATGGTATAAAGATACTATTTTTGTGAAAAATATTGAATATGAATTTACTATTTCAAACTTGGCCTTGGTATATCTCAGGATTTCTAATTGCAATAATCATGCTAATTCTAAATTACTTTGGAAAAGTATTTGGTATGTCTTCTAATCTTCGGTCAATGTGTTCCATTGCGGGCGCAGGAAAACACGTTTCGTTTTTTGATTTTGATTGGAAATCACAGCGTTGGAATTTGGCTGTAGTCGTAGGAGCCATGTTTGGAGGTTTTGTAGCAGTTCATTATATGAATGATGCAACTAATGTTTCCATTAACCCAAAAACGATTGCGCAATTAGCACAATTTGGGATTGATGCTCCAAACGGGAAATTAATGCCTAGTGCATTATTTGGCCCTGATGTTTTCCAATCTCCTAAAATTATGGTTCTATTAATTATCGGAGGAATATTAATAGGTTTTGGCTCTCGTTACGCAGGCGGTTGCACTTCTGGTCATGCTATTGCAGGGATGAGTAATTTACAAATTCAATCGTTGAAAGCCGTTATTGGTTTTTTTGTGGGTGGTTTAGTAATGTCACATTTTATTTTCCCTTTACTTTTTTAATTATGAAGGTATTCAAATATTTACTCGTAGGTTTTGTTTTTGGAATTGTATTAACAAAATCCGAAGCCGTTTCCTGGTATAGAATCTATGAAATGTTTCAATTTCAATCATTTCACATGTATGGAATAATTATGGTTGCAATAGGAACAGGAATTATCGGGCTCCAAATCATTAAAAGAAAACAAATTAAAGACATTAAAGGAGCACCAATTGTTATTGCGGATAAAGAAAAAGGGTCTCTGAGATATTGGGTTGGAGGCTTACTTTTTGGATTGGGATGGGCGTTAGTAGGAGCTTGCCCGGGACCAATATTTATTTTAATAGGAGCAGGGTTTTATTCCGTTCTTTTGGTTTTGGCTGGCGCCTTAATTGGAACCTTTATTTATGGTGTTTTGAGAGATAAATTGCCGGAATAGTATTTCTACTTATTGCACCAACTAACCCATTCAAAAACCCGTTTTAAATAAAAAAGTGTTTGATTTCTCAAACACTTTAATGAAATTATTAGGTAAGGACTAAATTTAATTGTCTAATTAAAATAGTTTTAAAATATCGAGACTTTTGCCTTTACGACATTAAGACCTTCGACTTATTTTGTTGCCTAATTATTATTTTTTGTCAGCCATTTTAGCACAACATCCAGCTTTTTTCTCTTTACTGCACGATTTCATTTCTTTTGCAGAACATTCTTTTTTAGCTTTTTCTACTGGTTTTTTCTCTTGAGCTGAAACACTAATTGAAACTGACATTAGCGCTACGGCTAAAACTAATACTAAATTTTTCATTTTTAATTTATTTAAATTGTTTGTTATTAATTACAAAATTGTAAGGTAAAAATAATGATTATTTATGAACACCAACCGATTTTAGTAAATATTTAAGCAAATAAAAACAGTTATTTTCATAACAATTCAATCGATGCTCTATGCAATTTTATTTTCCCTTTGTTTTCCAATGCTTTCAGCAATCTAGAGACGACAACTCTCGAAGTATGTAAATCAAATGCAATTTCTTGGTGGGTACTATTTATAGAGCCCTGTTTGTTTATTTTTGCTTTCCCATACAAATAGGTCAAAAGCCTTTCGTCCATATTCATAAACGCTAAATTATCAATAGCGGTTAACATTTCTTTCAATCTATTGTTGTAACTATTAAATACATAAACACGCCAACTTTTGTATTTTCCCAACCATTCTTCCATTTTTTCTACAGGAATCATGATTACAGTTCCATTTGTTTCTGCAATTGCTCGAATTTCGCTTTTTGTTTGACCCAAGCAACACGCCATGGTCATTGCGCAGGTATCGCCTTTTTCAATAAAGTATAAAAGCAATTCCCCTTCGTCAAAATCTTCCCGCAATATTTTGATTGCTCCATCTATCAAAAGAGGCATTTTTTTGATATAATCACCAAAATCTATCAAAACTTCGCCTTCTTTAAAGGAATGCAGTTTTGATACGGCAGCAATTTCTTCTATCAATTGATTTTCAAATACAAAACCATACGTTTCCTTCAGTAAATCAATCATAATTATTTTTTTAATGCATTTTCATAAATAGAAATCCACTTCAAAACAGACATTTTACTTGCCAATTCTCCGATCAATTGATAAGGAATTTCATCCATTTTTTTAAAACGAATACAACTTTTTCCCATATCAATCTTGGTTTTTGCCACTTTGGAATATTCCGATACAAACCAATCTAACAATTCAGGATCCATATAAATCCCCACATGATATATAGCTATAAAATTCTTTTGGGAAGCTACGTTCATAAATGGCAACGGTAATTTCGGATTACAATGGTACCCATTTGGATATAAAGCGTGCGGCACTACATATCCCAACATTCCATAAGACATTTCTTCATGAAAGCCTTCTGGCAAATTAGAAACTATAGTTTTTCGTAGTTTTTCTATTGCTATTTTTCTATCCTCTGGAAGTGAAGCCACATATTCTTGAGGAGTTTTACTATCTGATTGCATGTTTTTAAATTTATCGGATAAAAATAAAAAATATAAATAGAACAACTGTTAATCTTTGTTGTTATCTTCTAATTAATTTAGATATTTGTAATAGAACTCCATAATATTTAAAATCAATACTATGAAATTTAAAATAACCACCCTATTTCTATTATTTGGATTATTGAGTTTTGCTCAAATGCCAATTAGAACACAAGTTGCACCTTCAAAATACAGTGCTACAATCTCTGCTGGAGAACTAAAAACACATTTAAACATTGTAGCCTCTAATGAAATGGAAGGACGAGAAACAGGATCTGCAGGACAGAAAAAAGCAGGAAATTATCTTATTTCTCAATATAAAAAAGCAGGAATTTCCTTTCCAAAAGGTGCAACAGACTATTATCAAAAAGTACCAGCAGCTTTTTTGAATGCACAATCTAATGAAAATCTACCTGATTCTGAAAACATTTGGGCATACATTGAAGGTTCTGAAAAACCGAACGAAATTATAGTCGTTTCGGCTCATTATGATCATGTTGGAGTCAAAAACGGAAAAACATTTAATGGTGCCGATGATGATGGTTCGGGAACTGTTGCTTTATTAGAAATAGCACAAGCGTTTCAAATTGCCAAAAAAGAAGGTCACGGTCCCAAACGTTCTATTTTATTTCTGCATGTAACAGGGGAGGAGCACGGACTTCACGGCTCTCGGTATTATTCAGAAAATCCATTATTTCCTTTAAAAAATACAATAACCGACATCAATATCGATATGATTGGACGTCGGGACGAAGCCCATAAAGACTCCAATAATTATGTATATTTAATAGGTTCCGATTACCTATCAACCGATTTATATACTATTTGCGAAGCTGCCAATGCAAATTATGTGCATCTTAATTTAGATTACACCTACAATGATAGAAACGACCCAAATCGATTTTACTACCGTTCAGACCATTATAATTTTGCAAAAAATGGAATTCCATCGGTATTTCTTTTCAACGGTGTTCACGCTGATTATCACAAATCAACCGATACGCCTGACAAAATTGAATTTGATGCCTTAGCAAAACGTGCGCAACTTGCTTTCACAATTGCATGGGAATTGGCAAATCGAGAAAATCGCCCCATAGTTGATAAAGACGGAAACTAATAAAACTTGAAAGGATAGAATATTAATAGCTTTTTTTTGGGCGTGCCATTGTGTTTTAAAATTCGTTCGTGCCTCACGAAATTTAAAACACAATGTCGTGCTGTTCGTTGCAAGTCCTCGAAAACTCCATTTCATTTCGTTTTCTGTGGGCTTTTCACTGCCATCACTCACGCAATATTTCTGTTCAAAACAACTTTCATTCCTATAAAACAAAAACATAGTAGTATCTAAAATTTTGATTTACCTGATTACTTTCAAAAGCATATCTCAACCTAAAAATATGATTATTAGTAAGTTGAAATTTTAATATTTAAACATCTTGTACAATTTTACTACTATTTTAGTATTTAAATATAAATTAAATGCAATAATTTTGAAGTTATAATAAATTAAAGAATTCGGTTTTGATTTAAAGCTAAAAAATGCATCAATCAAAACAGTGTGAAAATTGCTTATTACAAAAATTAACCAACAACAGAATCAATTAAAAAACAATTATGAAAAAAGTATTACTTAACTACAAAACTTTAAATTTCGCTTTCGCTTTGATGCTGCTTTGCGCAAATTCAATCTCGAGTCAAACAGTATTTCAAGACACATTTGGAACTGTAGCTGCTGCAACATATTCTGGTGGAACTTCTGCGCCGGCAATAACTTATACTCAATCTGGAGCCGGTGTTGCATCAACTGCAGTTATTGGTACAGGAACCGATGCCTATTTAAATTTGGTAACCAATGCTGTTACTCCTGCAGTTGGAAGTAGACCAACATTATGTGGTAGTTTACCAACAGGAACAGGATTAAACGCAATACTTACCAATAACACAAATGTGGTAACTTGGACTGTGAATATGAAATCCAATAGATTAGGTTCAAATTCAACTACAAGTTATGCCGAAGGAAAAAACTTTATGTGTGTTGTTTTGTGTGCCTCTAACAATGGAATTTTAGGAAATACAACACCAACAGGTTCTGACGGTTACGCTCTTGTATATCAAAAAAACACAGTAGTTGGAACTCAAGCAAGTATTAGTTTAATTAAATTTCATAACGGTATAGGAAATTCATCTTTAACAGTTGATGCTCAAGAATTGTGTACTGCCACTCGTTTAATAGAATCTCCAGCTTTAACAGCTATTCCAGCAACAGCAACTTTTGCGGCACTTAGTATTCAGGTAGTTTACAATCCTAATTTTGACTCTTGGCAGCTCTATTATCGTGAAGATCCTGCAACTGCTACAGACCCAATCGTTGATCCAACAACTGGTACTTTACTTCTTGCTGGAACGGTTACTGATACAACTTATACTTCAATTGCTATGACTAATTTTGGTTTTATAGCAGGTTCTCAAACTAATAATGCTTATAAATTTCAATATGATAACTTTAAAATCGGACTAAGTACACCGCCACCATATACTGCTCCACCAACGGTTGAAAAAAGACAAGTATTCAATAGCGCTTCAAACCCTACAGTTGCTAATTTAGTGGCTACAGGAGATAATATCAAATGGTACGCTGCTGCATCTGGTGGAACCGCCCTAGCAACTTCAACAGCTTTAACATATTCTAATTATTATGTAACTCAAACGGTTAGTGGTACTGAAAGTGAAAGAGTACTTTCTCAGGTATTTGTGGGTGATACAGCGTTAAAAACATTACCATTATATGAAGGTTTTGCTAATTATAATAGTGGTGATAAGTTGATAGTGATGAACAATAGTGCTGCAGGTAACGTAGCTACTAGTACTGCTGACGGAATTGCACTTGGTTCATGGTCTATTACACCAAGTTCTAATATCACAGACGATGTTACAATTGTAGCTTCCCCAATATGGACAAATACAGTTCTTCCTGCTGCTACAACAGGTAATGCAATTACTTTTGTAGCTTCTGGGGTTGATCCTGAATTGAAATTTACAAATGCAACTAGTGGTAGTTTATATTCTTCATTTGTTTTTAACGTTGTAGACGCACCAGTAGCAATTGTTGCTTCAACTACAACAGACCCTAACTATTCAACTCCAACTGGTTTTTACAGTCTTATGGCACAATCCCCATCAACGATTACTCCAGGAACTTTAAGTAATGATTATGCAGCAGCAGTAATGTTTAGAAAAAATATTGCTTCTGGTAAATACAACCTTGGTTTATCAAAATCTAGTAATATTACAGAATGTGTTTGGAGTACTACAGAATATGACTTTAATACACAACATGTTGTTGTTATTAGTTATGAAAATATTGGAGATGCAGACCCTTTAAATCAAGTTGCTAATTTATGGATTGATCCAGCAACAAGCACACAACCAGCAGTAACTACCTTGTCTCAAAACAATCCTACAACTTCTGTAACTAGAGATCATATTGATAGAATTAAATTAGTACAAGCTTCTTCAACTTCAACTCCAACAATTATTATTGACGAAATTAGAGTTGCAAACAATTGGGGACAAGCTTTAGGAGGTGCTTCTACTATGGGAATTACTTCTGTTAAAACTTCAGAATTAAAAATGTATCCAAATCCAGTTTCAAACGGGAAATTGTATATTTCTTCTGATTCTAATTTAGAAAAAGAAGTAGTAATTTTCAATACTTTAGGACAGCAAGTGCTTCAAGCTAAAACAATTACTGAAGCCATTAATGTTTCTAATTTAAACAAAGGAACGTATTTTGTAAAAATTACTGAAGCTGGATTATCAGCTACAAAAAAATTAATTATTCAATAATTAATTCTTGAATTCATCTGAAAATGCGATATTTTTAATTAAAGATATCGCATTTTTATTTAATAAAAAGTAACCCAATGAAATTATATTTTGCACTTTTAGCAACCGGATTTCCATTTATTTGTCATTCACAAGTAGTTTTGAAAGCCGATGGACCAGGAAATACCTACGAATTAATAAATAGCGTTTTATCGCCTGGAAATGAAGCGGTAGAGAACCCAGAATGTATTCACGGTGCTTTTGGAAGACATATTGCCGAAGTTTGGGATGATGATTTGAAAGAAAATGTATTTGAATTTTACTCGCATGTATCCCCTGATAATGACCGCTGCGAAAAACTAGATCGCCAACGTGTTGAAATTAAAACCTACGAACCATCACCGGATAATCTGAAAGGAACTTTAGGAGAAACTGTTACTTACAATTGGAAATTCAAACTTCCAAAAGGGTTTCAACCTTCAACAAATTTCACACATTTACATCAAATAAAAGCAGTTGGTGGATCACAAGATTTACCACTTTTTACCTTAACGGCTCGAAAAGGTAAAATCAATCAGCTGATTGTAATTCATAATAATGTTACAACTCTTGCAAGTGCCAATCTTTCTGATTTTGAAGGCGTTTGGGTAGAAATTACAGAGAAAATAAAAATTGGTGCCAATGGAACGTATTCTATTTCAATCAAAAAAGTAAATAACGGAAAAGAATTACTAGCTTTTAGTACAGATAATATCATGACCATTAGACCTGATAATGATTTTATTCGACCAAAATGGGGAATTTACAGAAGTTTAAAAAAAGCGGAAGATTTAAGAGACGAAGCGGTTCGATTTAACAACTTTTCTATCAAGGAAAGTCAAAATTAGTAGCAAAATAATGAGCATTAAAAACCCCTATTTCTATTTTTTTCTACTATTTTCAATCACTACAATTGTTGCTCAAAGAAACACAATAAAAGGTATTGTTATTGATAATAAAAACTTGCAACCTATTGAATATGCTAGCGTTTCTTTAGTAAGTCAAATAGACAATTCTGTAGTTTTAGGAGTTGTAACAAGTAAAAACGGAAATTTTGTTATTCAAAATATAAAATCGGGTAATTACAAAATCAAAATCTACTTTATTGGCTATGAAATTAAGTATTTAGATAACATTTTAGTTGAAAACAACCAAGTCTTAAATTTGGATACTATCAAATTACAAAGAAGCAATCAATCTTTAGATGAGGTTATTATTAAAGGAACTAAATCAAATTCGTATAATAAAATTGATAAACAACAATACAAGTCAGACCAATTTGCAACAGCAAAAGGAGGAACTGCTATTGACATAGTAAAGAATCTACCTTCTGTTACTGTCAACGGACAAGGAGAAATTAGTTTACGCGGATCCAACGGTTTCATGGTTTTAATAAATGGAAAACCTGTTTTAACAGATGCACAAACGGTGTTGAGTCAATTACCAGCTAATTCTATTGAAAATATTGAATTGATTACAACTCCATCTGCAAAATATGACCCCGATGGAAAAGGAGGAATTATAAATATTGTTACTAAAAAAGGCACTACCGATGGAATGGCTTTTTCAACAAATCTTTCGGGTGGTTTTCCAAGTATAGACGATTATAATAATTTAGAAAAACCAAAACGATTTGGTGGCGATGTAACGTTCAATTATAAAAACAAAAAGTTTGACATCACAATTAGTGGGAATTATCAACGAAATGATTTGAATGGTTTTCGGGAAGGCAATGTATTTACTAAAAACTTTATTAATAACACAATCACTCGATTTCCATCGAATGGAGAACGAAGTTTTGACAAGTACAATTACGGAACTAAAACCGCAATTTCTTATGTTGCTAATAAAAATGATGCCTTTAACTTCGGTTTCTTCGTAGGTAAAAAATTTCAAGCCCGACGAGCGGATATTATATATAATAATTCGACATCTGATTTAAATACCAATGCTTTAATAAGTGAAAACCCATATTTTAATTCAAATGTTCAAACTAAAGAGGGTACATTTACCTTAACCAATCTTGATTATACCCATACTTTTGGTAATAAATCCAATTTGACCACTTCATTATTATATGAAAAAGCAGATTTATATGGAAATACAAGCAATAAAAATTTAGATTTAGCGACAAAATCAATTGTTCTTCAAGAAGTAAATAATCCTTATAAAAATCCAATTGACGGGTTCCGATTTAAATTAGATTATGCAATAGCAATTGGTTCTGGAAAATTAGAAAGTGGTTATCAATATCGATTTGATCAACAAAAAGGAATGTTTGATTATATTGTAACTCCAATTTCAGCACAACCTGACGCTGCTAACTTTCGAGGAACTGCAAAATCTGTAAATCATATTAATAGTGTGTATTCACAATACGGCGGCAAAACGAATAAGTTAAATTATACGGCTGGTTTACGATATGAATATGCTGCACGAGAGGTTATATTATCTACCGATAGTAACTCTCATTTATTGAACTTGAGTAATTTATTCCCATCAGCAAATTTATTGTACACTTTCAATTCTTCTTGGAATGTAAAATTAGGGTACAGCAAAAGGGTACAGCGTAATAATAATTTTGAGTTAAATCCAATACCAGAAAGAGAACATTCGGAAACTTTAGAACAGGGAGATCCCGATTTGAAACCTCAGTTTGTAGATTTAGTTGAATTTGGAATAAACCATACTTTCAAAATAGGAAATTTGTTTTCAACTTTGTATTATCAGAATATAAAAAAACCAATTCAAAGAGTAAATAGCGTTTATGCAGATACAATTTTGAATAGAGTTTTCACAAATGCTGAGAAAGCAAGACTATTTGGACTAGAATTTGGAACTAATTTAAAACCTTTGAAATGGTTTTCATTATATGTAGGAGGGAACATCTATAATTATAAAATTACAGGTAAATTGAACATTTTAGGCACTACATCAAACGTTGATAATTCTAATTGGGTGTATTCATTAAATGCAAATAGCACCTTCAATTTAAACAAAACTACGAGTCTAACTGCCAATGTAAATTATACTTCTGCAAAACCAACTGCACAAGGCGAAGATTCTCGATTTTTATCCCCTAATTTAGCTGTTAAAAAAACCATTTTAAAAGGAAATGGAGCCTTAGGATTGCAATGGCAAAATATTAATTTTGGGAATATGGGTTCGAACCAACAACGAATAACAACGTATGGTACGAATTTCTATACTACCACAAACTACAAATATGAAACAAATGTTTTACTATTGAATTTCAGTTATAATTTCAACAAATTATCAAGTAAAAATAAATTACCTTCTAGTGAAATAGGAGAAAAGGAATTTTAATCAAAATAAGATAAATGATGACAATGAACAAATTAAAACTAATGTTAGATAAAAAAATAGTAACATTATTTATTTTATTTTCAAATGCTCTAGTAACGAATTCCCAAGTCACACTAAATGCTGACGGACCAGGAAATACCTATGAATTAATTACCAGTGTATTTGCTCCCGGCAATGGTGTAAATTCAGTTGAGGCACCAGATGTAATCCATCCAAGTTTTGGAAGACATATAAACGAAATTTTCGATGCTGATTTGAATAAGTATGTATTTGAATTTTATTCACATGTATCGACAGACAATGACCCCGTTACATTATATACAGACAGACAAAGAGTTGAGGTAAAAACCTATGCAGGTTCTCCTGATAATTTAAAAGGAACAATTGGAGAAACGGTTACTTATAAATGGCGATTTAAAGTACCTGTTGGTTTTCAACCTTCGTCAAATTTCACTCATATTCACCAAATAAAAGCAGTTGATGGCGATGATAGTAATCCGCTATTTACGTTAACTCCGAGAAAGGGAACTCCAAATAAATTAGAATTAATATATACTAAGGATAATAATTCTGGAACTGACAAAAAAATAATTGTGAATTTATCTTTATTTGAAGGCATTTGGGTTGAAGCTACAGAAATAATTAAAATAGGAGCAACTGGAACCTATTCAATTGCTATAAATAAAGTGAGTGACGGAACCTCAATTCTATCCTATAGCAATGAAAATATAGCTACAATTCGACCTGATAATTCGTTTATTCGACCAAAATGGGGCATCTATAGAAGCTTAACAGATGTAAGTAGTTTAAGAGATGAATCGATACGCTTTTCAGATTTTAGTATTTCAGAACTTTGTGTTCGTCGAATAAGTGTAAATTAATTTTTGTTAAGCAATGATTAGAATTGATTATAATAATATGAAAATACTTTTCTTTTTTCTAGTACTGGTTTCTTTAACAAATGCGGAAGCTCAGGTAGTTTTAAACGCAAATGGACCAGGAAACACTTATGAATTGGTTACAAGTGTTTTTGCTCCCGGAAACGGCACAAGTGCTGTGGAAGCGCCAGATCAATCTCCAGATGGTTCGCACCAAGCTTTTGGAAGACATATCACAGAAATTTTTGATACAGAATTAAATAAATATGTATTTGAATTCTATTCTCATTCTACTTTGGATAATGATGTAGCAACATTAGCCACAGATAGGCAACGGGTAGAAATTAAAACCTATGCCGCATCACCCGATAATTTAAAAGGAACTTTAGGAGAAAACATCATTTATAAATGGCGATTTAAAATACCAATTGGATTTCAACCTTCAACAAATTTCACCCATATACATCAAATAAAAGCAGTCGATGGCGATGAAAGCAGTCCGCTTTTTACCTTAACACCAAGATTAGGAACCCCAAATAAATTAGAATTAATCTACGTTGCCAATTCAACTTCTGGAACAGATAAACTTAGTATTGTTGACCTATTACCATTTGAAGGAAATTGGATTGATGCAGAAGAAAGTTTACATGTGGGAAGTTCAGGCACTTATTCTATAACACTTAAGAAACACAGCGACGGATCTGTTTTGCTATCCTATAGTAATTCTAATATTGCAACTATTCGTCCTGACAATTCGTTTATTCGTCCAAAATGGGGGATTTATAGAAGCTTAAGCGATGTTGGAAATTTACGTGATGAAGCCGTTCGTTTTTCTGATTTTAGCATTGCAGAAGTAAGTAACTTATCTGTAAATTCTATTTCAAATGATGAGGTATTTGCTACCATACCCAATCCAATTATTGATAAATTAGAGCTTTCAGATGAAATAGTACAGCAATTTGATAGCTTGCGATTGTTTGATATATCTGGAAAACTATTGCTTGAAAAACATAAATTATCGAATGAAGTTGACATGTCTTTTTTAAAAACAGGATTGTATTTTATTCAATTTAGTAATAACCAAAACCAATCAGTAAGTATTAAAATTATTAAAACATAAATTCATGAAAAATTCAATAGTAGCGTTCCTTACCATTTCCTTGCTTTTTAGTTATGATGTAACTTTTGCAAAAATAAAACTACCAAGTATAATTGCTTCCAATATGGTGTTGCAACGCAATACATCAGTAAAAATTTGGGGTTGGGCAACTCCTGAAGAAAAAATCACCATTAAAGCAAGTTGGATTTCAGAAACATTGAAAGTAACAACTCCAGGGAATGGTCGTTGGGAAATTACGATAAAAACCACTTTAAGCAAGGAATCACAAACCATTCAACTAAAAAGTACTGAATCAAATATTAACTTAGACAATATTTTATTTGGAGAAGTTTGGATTTGTTCGGGTCAATCCAATATGAGAATGCCATTAAAAGGATATACTGGACAACCTACATTTGACGGAAATTTGTCCGTAGCAACTTCAAAAAATAATAATTTAAGATTGTTTTCAATATCTGAAAATGGTTCACCAACGCCATTAGATTCTGTAAGTAATTATAAAAAATGGAATACAGCATCGCCTGAAACAGTTAAAGATTTTAGTGCTGTTGCCTATTTCTATGGAAAACAATTGCAAGAAATTCTAGACGTTCCTGTGGGCTTAATTATGTCGTCTTGGGGTGGAACCCGCATTCAACCTTGGATAAGCAAAGAAGCCGTTGCGCCATTTTTAGATGTAAATAAAGTAAAAAAAGACACTACCGAAAAATACAAAAGGATTCCTTCGGCAATCTTTAACGCGATGATAAATCCAATAACTTCTTACACCATCAAAGGAGCGATTTGGTATCAAGGAGAAACAAATCGTGACGAACCAAAAATATATCAAAAATTGCTTCCTGAAATGGTAAAAGATTGGCGTAAGCAATGGAATATTGGAGATTTCCCGTTCTATTATGTTCAGATTGCGCCAAATAAATATACCGATAAAACCAATTCTCAATACCTTCGAGAAGCGCAATTGAAAGCATTGGACATAATTCCAAATTCAGGAATGGCAGTGCTTTCAGATATTGGATCAACCGAAACAATTCATCCACCAAGAAAAAAGGAAGTGGCAGAACGCTTATTGTTTATTGCCTTGAACAAAACCTACGGAATGAAAGATGTGGATTGTACGGGACCTGTTTACAAATCAATGACCGAGAAAGAAGGTGCTTTGTTTTTGAGTTTTGACGCTGCAGAAACTGGAATATTTTCACCTGAAAATGAAGTAAGTTGTTTTGAAATAGCGGGAGAAGACAAAGTTTTTTATCCTGCAAAAGCTGAAATTATTAATCACAAACAAGTAAAAGTTTCCAGCTTGAATGTTAAAGCGCCCGTTGCCGTTCGTTATGGCTGGTACAATTGGTTTGAAGGTACATTATATGATAATAACATGCTTCCAGCTTCTTCTTTTAGAACGGATGATTGGGAATAATAAACAAGAATTCCACAAATTTTTACAAGAATAAGAGTGAAAATTTGTGAAATCTATTGGGAACTAATTGCTTATAATTAAATAATTATTTAATCTTAACCACAAGTGGATTATTGATTTTAGTTGCATATTGCCCTAAATACTTTTCCCAAGCTTCTTTTGTGGTAAATTCACCTTGTTTTTTCCAACCGAAACCTGTGTAATAAATAACTTTGTTATTGTTTACTTTTAACGAAGCATACAAATTGCACAATTCCTTGTTTTTATTGATATATTTCTCGTAAGTAATAGCGGTATTTTTAGGAAATACAATTCCTGTACCCAATTCAGAATCATCAATTGGTTGCCAATAATCAATCCAGCCTTCTTTTAGATTTCCTTCTGTTTTACCATCGTTGTTGTGCAATGTAATTCCAGTTGAAATAGAATTAGTTCCCGAAACTGAAATTTCAAATTTAGATAGAAAACTACCATAATCCAAACTGATGTGTTTTACTTCCGTAATTTTATTTCCAGCGGCATCCCAATCGGCATAAGTTAAAACAAAACTAGTTCTAAGAGGACCAGTAGTTATCGTTTTCCAAGAAATAAAATTTTTAGAATAGTAATACGTTGTATCTGTTTTAACCGCCACCCCACCAATTCCACGACTATCCCCGACGTGAAAGTTATCCAAACCTTCACCCGTATCTTTGTGATAAGTTCCTGTTCTTGTGGTATATTTTTCGTACCATTTATTTAAAATTGGATACTCTACTCTTTTCAACCAAGCATCAATTCCGCTCGTTAATGTTCCACCTTTCACTTTGTCTTCCGCCATTTTTTGAGCTACAGGACCATATGTTCTAAAGGCAACTTTGTTATTTTCCCATGCATAATCATCAATTCTTTCAGGAACAAATCTTGAAAAACAATATACTATTGGCTCTTTTGTTTTAGTATCATTATTTAATAAAAGCTCGTATTTTTTAGATGCTGAAGCTTTGATTTTAGGTTGAAATAAAAGCACGTCTGAAATTCCATCGCCATTTTCATCCACACATTGAGAAATAAAAAAAGTAGTGGTTCCAACCTCCCTAACACCAAATTTCTCTAAAACATCCGAAGATTTTAAACCCAAAGCACTTTTAGATAACTCTACAGTTTCAAATTCTCTGTCTATCTTCAATGGATTAGAAATGGTAATAATTTTTGACTTTTGAGCATACGATAATAAGGTACTCGAAAGCATCAAAACTAGTACTCCATTTGTGATTTTCATATTAAATTTCATTTGAAGGTTTCCCGATTGTAGCCAATATTCCACCATCAACATAAAGAATATGTCCGTTTACGAAATCACTCGCTTTAGAAGAAAGAAATATAGCTGCTCCTGATAAATCATCAGGATTTCCCCATTTTGCCGCAGGAGTTCTATTAATAATAAATTCGTTAAACGGATGTCCATCTACTCGAATAGGCTCCGTTTGAGTTGTTGCAAAATAACCTGGACCAATTCCGTTCACTTGAACATTGTGTTTTGCCCATTCTGTAGCCATGTTTTTGGTAAGCATTTTCAGTCCTCCTTTTGCTGCAGCATACGC
>CANFVB010000010.1 GCA_947450355.1 Bacteroidota bacterium | reverse complement strand
CCATCTTCTATCCATCTAGTTGAATTGGCTGTTGCCGATATTCCTTGAAAATTGGTAGGACCTGCTCTTGGAACATCGGTAATTTGACCTGCAGTTGTCCATCTGTCTAAGACAACAACGGATTGGTTTTTATTGTCTTTCATTCCTTCTAAATCAATACGAGAGGCATTGAAAATGTCATTCCCTTGACTTCCTGTCAATAATACATCCAATGAGAATCCTTTAAATGAAAAAGTATTGGTCATACCAAAAGTATAATTTGGCATGGCATTTCCAATTATAGTTTGATCATCTCCAGGTTTAATGACACCATCTCCATTAAGATCTTTAAACTCTAATATTCCAGTTGTAGGATTTACTTGATCAACAACATAACCGTAAAAATTACCTAACGAACCTCCTTTTTCAATTCGGTTAACATTAGCATATCCAGAATATATTACATCAGAATATTTTCCCATTTCCAATATTTCATTTTTAATAAAAGAAATATTGAAATTAGTATTCCAATTAAATTTGCCTTTAAAATTGATTGTATTTAATGACAATTCTAATCCTTTGTTTTCAAGTTTTCCTCCATTATATAAATACGGAATATTGAAAACACTAATATTATTGAACAAATTAGAGGTTGTTTTTCGGAAGGCATCAAGATTTAATTTCACCCGATTATTTAATACTCCTAAATCTAATCCCATATTAAAATCAGAGGTTGTTTCCCATGTTAAATCAGTATTTATATAATGTTGTAATGTTCCATGATCATCTCCAAGTAATCCAAAAGAAGAATATTCACTAACTCCGTTTATATTTCCGGATTGACCCCAACCACCTCTTAATTTTAATTCCGAAATAAAATTGCGGTTTTTAAGAAAGTCTTCATTTGAAATTATCCAAGCAGCAGAAATCCCTGGGAAATAACCCCATTTATGTCCTTTTGCCAATTGGGATGCACCACTTGCTCTAAAAACAGCATTCAGAATATATTTTTCTTTGAAATTATAAGTTGCTCTACCAAAATAAGATACATAATTTTTTTCTCTTGCAATTGTATCGGAGGCTTGTCTATTAATAAGCATCATTTGAGATAGATCTAATTCTCTTAAATTACTTGCAAATCCCGTTCCTTCAATTTTTAATTGGTCGTATCTTTGTTTTTGCACACTACTTCCCACCATTAAATTCACATCGTGATTTCCTGATTTTATTGCATAATTTAAAGTGTTTTCTAAATTCCAATTGTAATTTACAGCTGTGTGTTCGCGTCCAATTCCTTTAGTATTTGCAGGAGCAGAAGCTTCCCCACGACCATAATTAGATCTAAAACTATCAACAAAAAAATCATAAACACTTCTAGAAAAATCTATTGTTGACGAAGGTTTCCAAACTAAATTTTTTGCTAATGTGACATCCAAACCTAAGTTAGATAAATACCTACTCACTTTTGTTTCTTCCTGACGACTTTGAAACGATACTGGATTTTCTAATGATGCAACAGGATTTGCGGCAAATTGTCCATCAAGTTGCCCACCAGCTGCCGAACCTCCAACAAAATTATCAGCGTAAACGGGTAGAAAAGACGGGGTGGTTAATGTGCTAAGGATTACGCCACCTTGGTTGGCACTATTGTTATCACTTGTATTGTTTAATCTAGTTTGAATAATGTTCATGTTTACATGTGCTTTTAACCAAGAATTTGCATCAATATCAAGGTTAATTCTACCTGAAAATCTTGAAAATTCAGAAGGGCTTACGATTCCTTTTGTGTCTTGATAGCCTAAAGAAGCAAAAGCTTTTATCCTATCAGTTCCGCCAGAATAAGAAAAATCGTAGTTTTTATCTATTCCTGTTTGGAACACCAAATCTCTCCAATTGGTGTTTGTTCCAACATATTTTGCATCATCTATATAACCAACATATCCTATATTAATACTGCTCATTAAAGTTCTATACTGTCCTGGATTCAGTACGTCTATGTTTTTAACAATATTTGAAGATCCAAAATAAGAAGTGAAACTAAATGTGTTTTTATTGGATTTTCCTCTCTTAGTGGTTATTAAAACTACACCCGCACTTCCATTAACACCATAAATTGCGGTTGCAGTTGCATCTTTTAATATTTGAATATCTACAATGTCATCAGTACTAACTCCACTACTGTCATAGGTTTGTACTCCGTCAATTACAAAAATTGGATTATTTCCAGAATTAATAGAACTTAAACCTCTAATTCTAATATCCAATCCTACTCCTGGTTTTCCAGATGGCTGAACTACATTTACACCTGCAGCATTTCCTTGCAAGGCCTGCCCAACATTAAACAACGGACGGTCATCAAACGCATCTGATTTTACGGTTGAAATAGCATTGGTAATATTTTTTCGTTTTTGTGTTCCGTATCCAACATTGATAATCACTTCTTCTAATTTGTTAGCTTCTTCAGAAAGTGAAATGTTTAATATTTGACTTTTTTCAACTTTAATTTCTTGGGTAACATATCCAATATTTGAAAACACTACAATGTCGTTCATATTTACTTTTATAGAATATTTCCCATCTAAATCGGCGACAACCCCTTTTTTAGTTTTTTTTATGCTAATGTTTACTCCTGGAATACCCAATTTTGTTTTAGAATCCAATACAGCTCCTTTAATCTCAACTGTTTGTGCATTTGCAAAAGCAGCAATAAAAAGAATAATTAGCCCTAGAAAATGTTTAAATTTCATATTGTATAATTTTGATTTAGTTTGGATTAAGTAATAATTAGACACTTGAAATATTATTTTTCGCTTTTTTTTGGACAATTTTATCGAATAAAATGTTCAAAAAAAATTAAGAATTATAGATTTTAAGTGATTGATATTAGCATTAAAATAAACTAAAAACTGTTTTAATATTAATCCGTTTTGATAAAAAAAGTCCCTTACTAAAAAGGTAGTAAGGGACTAAAGATTTTAACTAAATTAGTTTTTAACTAATTTTACTGTTTCAATTGCTGAAGCAGTAGCAATTCGTGCAAAATAAATTCCTGAATTTAAGCTTGAAGCATCAACAGTTACTTCATTTGAATTTGCATTTTTTGTTACTACAACTTTTCCTAACATGTCAACAATTTGAATAGAATTGATTTGACTTTTAGTAGTAGTAAAAGTCCAGTTATTTGATGTCGGATTCGGATATACTTTAAAGTTACTTGAAGCAAAACCATTAGTTGCCAAAAGGTCTGTGAAAGAATAAGCCAACGTATTTCTATTAAATGCAATATTATAAGTTCCTGCTGGAACTGCAATGTTTGTGTTTGAACCACCACCAGTTCCTATTGGAAAAGCAGAAGGAGTAGCTGTAGATCCAAAAGAAATTGACCAATCATGGTTGTCTCTGAATTTTAATTCTGTAGCAGGAAGAAGTTGTCCAGTTGCAGTAAAATTTATTCCATCAGTTGTAGTCATATCAATATCTGCAGAACCTCCCCAATTATTAAAACCTCCAATAACTGATACAGCAATATGATCAAAACTGTAAGCCCCTGTGCTTTTGGTAAAATTTACATTATAAACAGCTTCAGTAAGAGGAATAAGGCTTCCCGTTTGAGTTCCAAAACCAGATGGAAAACTAGAACTTGACCATTGATTTGTAGTTGTATCTTCGATGAATTTGGCAGTACCTGCTACGCAAGATAAACTTTTCTTAGAATAAGCTTCTCCGTCTGTAGTTCCTAATCTTACATCAGTTGCTCCAATTGCAGAGCCTGAGATATTAATTACAGGATTTGGGATTCCAATTAAAGTAAAGCTATAAACACTTGTACTTCTATTAAATGCAACATCATAAGTACCAGGAGCAATAGTCAAATCTTGTGCATTTACACTTATTAATGTACCTGAATAAGCTTCTGTGTTTGCTGTTAGAACGCCAAACTGATACGTCCAGTCGTGATTGTCTCTAATTTTTAAATGAACTACAATATCAGTTCCTTGGGGTGTAGCAACCCAACCTGTTTTTGTAAAGTTAACATTGTCGGTAGTTGTTAAGTCTATGTCTGTACCCCAACCACTTCCAACGAAATTACCAATCATACTTACAACAGTTGGTTCAAAAATGTATTCTGCAGGTGCGCTTTGCGTATTTTTAACGAAATAAGCGTTAAATGTACCTGCAGGAACAGGAATTAATTGACCTGAAACTACTGGCCCATCAGGGAATGCTCCACCCCATTGATTTGTAGTTCCATCTTCAACAAATTTAGCATCTCCACCTGAAAAAGTAACACTTTTTTTATAGTATGCAGTTCCAGTAGTAGTTTGCATTTGCACATCAGATGCTAAACCACCACCATTAATTTTAATAATTGAATTAGGATTAACTCCAGGTGTAAAAGCATAATCTTTAGTAACTATATTATAGGTTACAGACCAAAATCCTAAAGTTCCTACGATGTTTGCACCTCCATTAAGTACAACTGTTCCGGAAGGAAATCCCGGCGCAGTAGCGAATCCTCCAGTTGTTGTCCAACTACCTTCAGAAAACTTCATGTTCCCATCACCAACTATTTCAAAATTTGTTTTAGTGTAAGTAACTCCATCGGTAGAAGTTAATGCCACAGCTCCTGGTTGATTCCAACCTCCAGTTCCAGTTCCAGTGATACTTACGGATACGGTTTGTGCTTTAATAAAGCAACTAAACAACATCGCAACGATTAAATAACGTAATTTTAATTTCATAATTTCTAAATTTTTGTGTTAATTAATTAATAATTTCAAACAATATTAAGTCATTAATTTTGATATTTTTATTTATTAAACCTTACAAAAACACATCAAATTCAAAATATTAATATTACAAAAACACATCAATTAATAATTATAATATTGATTTTAAAGTATTTAAAAATTATAATCTCTTTAAAAAAACATTTATTTTTAAAAATAAACACTACATTTATAAAAAAGTTGCTTTTTGGGAATTGTTTACCTCCAAGAGTACATTTTTTTATTTCTAATTAGTAAGTTATACTTTATATTTTATGAAATTTGCAATAAATTTTTTTTTATTATTGTTGCCATTCCAAATTCTCGTTGGTCAAGTAAAAGATATTGGTTTGCCAGAAATTAGAAACTTCAAACGAACTGAATACAAAGGGGAAACTCAAAATTGGAACATTGATCAGGATAAAAACGGAAACATTTATTTTGCAAATAATAGTGGTCTTTTTCAGTTTGATGGAGCTTCTTGGCACAAGTTCACCATTCCAAATTCTGCTTCAATCAGAAGTTTAAAAATAGACAATTCAGGTAAAATATATGTTGGCGGATATAATGAATTTGGTTATTTTAAATCAGGATTAAATGGGAAATTAACTTATTTTTCTTTATCTAAATTGGTAAAGAAAAACGACTCGAAAATCATTGATTTTGTATGGAAAATTCACGTTTATAAAGACATTGTCGTTTTTCAAACTTTTGAGAAAGCATACCTTTATAAAAATAATACGATTCAAGTTTTAAACGCTCCAAAAAAGTTTCAATTTTCATTTGTTGTTAATGAAAAACTATATTTTCAAGACGCATCCAAAGGCATAATGGAATTTAGAAACGGTTCTCTTTTTCCATTGCCAAATACGGATATTCTTAACACAACTGAAGTTTGGGGAATGTTTGCAATAACAGAAAATAAAATACTTATTGCAACTATCGACAGAGGAATATATGTATATGAAAATGATGCGATTGCGCCTTGGAACACTGAAGCAAATGATTTTATTAAAAAAAATAATTGCTTGGGCGGAACAATCATAAATAATACTTTTATTGTAATTAATTCCGTTTTGGATGGAGTGATAATTTGCAATAAAGCTGGGCAAATTATTCAACATATTAATAGAAGAAACGGACTTCAAAACAACACGATTTTAACTTCATTTATAGACACTAAAAATAATTTGTGGTTGGGATTGGATAACGGAATTGCATTTGTAAATGAAAATTCCCCTTTCACTTACTTTGGAAATAGTTTTGAAATTAGTACCGTTTATGCTTCCGTAGTTTATAACGAAAGTATTTATGTGGCTACAAATCAGGGTGTTTTTTATCACAAATGGGGTGAATCCTTTAAAGATGATTCCTTTAAACTTGTTGAAGGAACAACTGGACAAGCCTGGGATATTCAGGTAATTGACAACAAATTGCTATGTGCTCACAACAAAGGAGCTTTGCTAATATACCCAAATCAAAGGGTTGAAATACTAAATAACAAAGGGTTTTGGGGTTTCAAACAAATTCCTAATAATCCAAATTATCTAATAGGTTCTGGTTATGATGGTTTTTCATTATTTAAAAAAAACAATACTGGATGGCAATTTAAAAACAAAATTGAAGGCTATGGAAAATCAGTAAATAAATTTGAAATAGACAATCAATTTATTTGGTTTAAGAAAGACGAAATCGCATTTCAACTTGAATTAAAGGATAATTTAACAGGCTTTAAATCAATCAGGAACTTTAATAATTTATCTGACAATATTAAAGGAATTGGAAGTATTCAGAAATTAAAAAACCATCTCTCTTTTCAAATAAACAATCAATTTTACAGCTATTCTAAAGAGCAGGATTTGTTTTTTGAAGACAAAAAAATGAGTGTTTTATTTAAAGATATTCCAGCTATAAAGTCATTAAATGAAGATAAATATGGTAATATTTGGTATTTTTATGGAGAATCAATGGGCGTATTAATGAATGAAAATTTCGGAAAATATAAAAATATTTCTGCCCCATTTTCTAATTTATCTGGAAAATTAGTTTCTAATTATGAATCTGTAAATACCATAAATCCAAATAATATTTTTATTGGGTTAACAGATGGATTGGCTCATTATGATTCTGGTTTACTTAAAAATTCCACTTCTAAACCAGTTGCTTATATCCGAAATTTTTCGTTTGCTAATGATACTCTTGTTTTTGGAAACGGAAGACAAAAAACTGAAAAAATTGATATTCCCTATTCCTCAAATCATGTTAAATTTACCTTTTCATCCCCTTCGTTCGAAAACGTTGAAAACGTAGTTTTTTCTTATAAATTAGAAGGTTTTGACGAACGGTGGAGTAATTGGACAACTTCTCAAATGAAAGAATACACCAATTTAAGAGAAGGCGATTATTCTATGAAAGTTAAGGTTAGAAACAGTTTTGGAATTGTTTCCGATGAATCAAATGATGCTTTTACGGTATCGCCACCTTGGTACAGACATTTTTTGGCTTACCTTTTTTATATAATTCTATTCGGAATTGCAATATTTGTGCTAAGACAACGAGTGAATATTAAAATACGTAAGAACAAATATTACGAAACTATTGAGCAACGGCGACTTTATTTAGAAAAAGAATCCAAAATTAGAGAAGAACAGTTTGAATTAGAAAAAGAAATCGAACGTTTAAAAAATGATAAGCTTCAAATTAAAATATTACTAAAAGATAAAGAATTGGTTAACAATACTTTGCAGGTTGTAAAGAAAAATAAAATCTTAAACGGAATCATTCATAAATTAAAAGATATTAATGTAGAATCTTTTGATGAATCAACAAAATTCCAATTTACAAAATTGAATAAAAGCATTGTCAAAGAAGTAAATACGGACAAAAGTTGGAAAGATTTAGAGAAACACATCAAGAATGTACATTATGATTTCCTAAAGCGATTAAAAGATAAATACCCAACTATTTCACCTCGAGAATTGGATTTATCAACTTATTTATTGATGAATATGTCAACCAAAGAAATTGCTGAAATTATGAATATTTCTAACGGTGGCGTAGAATTGGCGAGATACCGACTTAGAAAAAAATTAGAACTAAATAAAAAAGAAAACCTAATTGGATTTTTAATGGGAATATAAAAAAACGCATTCAAATTAACGAATGCGTTTGGTTTTCTTCGAGACTTGCAATGAAAACTATCCTTTCAAGCTTGCTGCTAAATATTCTCTGTTCATTTGTGCAATATAATCTAGTGAAATTCCTTTTGGACATTCCACTTCGCAAGCTCCTGTATTGGTGCAATTTCCGAAACCTTCGGCATCCATTTGTGCAACCATATTCATTACACGGTCGGTTGCTTCAACTTTCCCTTGAGGTAAAAGTGCAAATTGAGATACTTTTGCAGATACAAATAACATTGCGGATGAGTTTTTACAAGTCGCGACACAAGCGCCACAACCAATGCAAGTTGCTGCATCAAATGCCCGGTCGGCATCGTGTTTTGGAATAGGAATTGTATTGGCATCAATGGTATTTCCTGAAGTGTTTACAGATACAAAACCACCCGATTGTTGGATTCTATCAAACGCACTTCTATCGACAACTAAATCCTTAATTACTGGAAATGCTTTTGCTCTGAAAGGCTCAATGTATATGGTATCGCCATCTTTAAATTTACGCATGTGCAATTGACACGTAGTTACCAATCGGTCTGGACCGTGCGCTTCACCGTTGATATACAACGAACACATTCCGCAAATTCCTTCGCGACAATCGTGATCAAACGCAACAGTGTCGTCTCCTTTTACGATTAATTCATCGTTTAAAATGTCAAGCATTTCAAGAAAAGACATATCTGGTTCGATATTATCAACCGTATAATCTACCATTTTACCAGTAGCTTTAGCGTTTTCTTGACGCCATATTTTTAGTGCTAATTTCATCTTGTTTCGTTTGAAAGTCATAAAGTCGAAAGTCGAAAGTCGTTTGACATTCTGACGTTTGACATTTGACTAATTACTATTTATAACTTCTTTGAACTAATTTAACGTTTTCGAATTTCAATTCTTCTTTGTGCAATACTGCGTCACTTGGATTTCCTTTGTATTCCCAAGCTGCTACATACGCAAAATTATCATCGTCTCGTTGTGCTTCTCCTTCTGGAGTTTGGTATTCTTCACGGAAGTGACCTCCACAAGATTCGTTTCTGTGTAAGGCATCTTTTGCAAATAATTCACCCAATTCAAGGAAATCGGCAACACGAAGTGCTTTCGCTAATTCTGGATTGAAACTGTTTGCAGTACCTGGAATTTTAACTTCCTTGTAGAAATCTGCTCTAATTTGTGCAATTTCAGCTTGAGCTTCTAATAATCCCTTTTCATTTCGAGCCATTCCAACTTTATCCCACATAATTTTTCCTAATTTCTTATGGAAATAATCTGCAGGTTTAGAACCGCCGTTGTTCATTAATTGATCTATTTGAGCAAGAACATTTTTTTCTGCAGCTTCAAATTCTGGTAAATCTGTAGAAATAGTTCCCAATTTAATATCTGGTGCTAAATAATCGCCAATTGTGTATGGCAATACGAAATAGCCATCAGCCAAACCTTGCATCAATGCAGAAGCTCCCAATCTGTTGGCTCCGTGGTCTGAAAAATTTGATTCTCCAATTGAGAAACAACCAGGAATTGTAGTTTGTAAGTTATAATCAACCCAAGTTCCACCCATTGTATAGTGAACCGCTGGATAAATCATCATTGGTGTTGAATAGGGGTTTTCATCAACAATTTTCTCATACATTTGAAACAAGTTACCATATTTATTTGCAACAACTTCTGTTCCTAATTTTGTAACTAAAGTCAAATCATTTTCATCTTGATGTTTCAATCTTGCTTGATCCACTCCATATCGTTGAATTGCAGCAGCAAAATCTAAATATACAGCTTCTCCAGTTTTATTAACCCCAAAACCGGCATCACATCTTTCTTTTGCGGCACGAGAAGCAATATCACGTGGTACTAAATTTCCAAAAGCAGGATAACGTCTTTCTAAATAATAATCTCTATCCGCTTCAGCGATTTGTGTTGGTTTTAATTTTCCTTCACGAATTGCTTTTGCATCTTCTAATTTTCCGGGAACCCAAATTCGTCCGTCATTACGCAACGATTCCGACATTAATGTCAGCTTTGCTTGATGATCTCCAGAAACTGGAATACAAGTTGGGTGAATTTGTGTATAACAAGGATTTGCGAAATACGCGCCTCTTTTGTGAATTTTCCAAGCTGCAGTTACGTTACTTCCCATTGCATTTGTAGAAAGGAAAAATACATTTCCGTATCCGCCAGAAGCAATAACAACGGCGTGTGCAGAATGTCTTTCGATTTTTCCAGACACTAAATCACGAGCAATAATTCCTCTAGCTTTTCCATCAACGATAACTAAATCAAGCATTTCGTGACGGTTGTGCATTTTTATTTTTCCACGACCAATTTGACGGTTCATCGCCGAATAAGCCCCTAATAATAATTGTTGTCCTGTTTGTCCTTTTGCATAAAAAGTACGAGAAACCAATGTTCCGCCAAAAGAACGATTGTCTAATAATCCACCATATTCACGGGCAAATGGAACTCCTTGAGCCACACATTGATCGATAATATTTGTAGAAACTTCAGCCAAACGATGCACATTTGCTTCACGCGCACGGTAATCGCCACCTTTTACAGTATCATAAAACAAACGGAAAGTTGAATCTCCATCTCCTTGATAATTTTTTGCCGCATTAATTCCACCTTGAGCAGCAATTGAGTGTGCACGACGTGGTGAATCTTGAAAACAAAATGCTTTTACGTTATATCCTAATTCTGCTAATGTTGCCGCAGCAGAACCTCCAGCAAGTCCAGTTCCAACAACAATAATATCTAAATTACGTTTGTTTGCTGGGTTTACTAAATTGATATGATCTTTATAATTTGTCCATTTGTCCGAAATTGAACCTTCTGGAATTTTTGAATCTAATGCCATTATAAATTGAATTAAATTTGATTAAAATGATGAAATAATGCAATAAATATGAATCCAAAAGGAACAACAATTGCAAACGTATAACCTAATTTATGAAGTGCTTTTGAATATTTATTATTAAACCCTACCGATTGAAACGATGAGTTGAACCCGTGCCACAAGTGCAATGACAATAATATGAAAGCTAATGAATATATTCCTGTACGGATTGGACTAGCAAACTTATGATTCAATTCTTCGTAGTATCTCGTTGGCTGAATTGCGTTTACATCTACATATTTATAAACAATTTCGTGAATCCAAAAATCGTAAAAATGCAATCCGATGAACGCTAAAACTACTAATCCTGAAACAATCATATTTCTTGATGCCCAAGAAGCATTTGCAGCTCCGTTGTATTTTGCATAAGCAATAGGTCTTGAACTACGATTTTTTAATTCTAAAACCATTCCCATTACAAAGTGAAATACAACTCCAGCCACTAAAATAGGTTGCATTACAAATTGAATTATTGGATTATAGCCCATAAAATGTGATGCAGTATTGAAGGCATCAGCACTCAAAACCGAAGTAAAGTTGATAGCAAAATGTAGGGTAAGAAATGTAATCAAAAAAAGTCCCGAAAGTGCCATTGCAACTTTCTTTGCAATCGAGGACTTTAATACTGTAGAATTGGCCATAATAAAACAATTTTTTATATAATAAGTCACAAAAATAATCATAAATGAAATATACTACAACCTTTTCGTAGTTATTTATAATGATTTTAAAGTGATTTGGACAATTGTTTATTTATTGTTGAAAGTTTTTACAATTATTCAATGAATTAATGAAAATTCAACAAAAAACGAAATTTCATTTTATGTATTTAATACGATTTTGTTACATCTTCGTCGATTACAATTATGAAAATTAACGTTTTAAAATAATTTTACCTGATTTTATTGCTCCGGATTCTATTGTAATTTTATAAATATAAGTTCCGTTTGCAGCATTTGCCCCTGAATTATCCATTCCGTCCCAAACAACTTGAAATTTCCCTGAATTTATGGAATTTTCTTGTAATAAATTTTTGACAATTTGTCCCAATTCATTGTAAATAGAAACCGATACTTTTTCTGGAGTATTCAATGAAAATTCAATGGTTGTTTCCTTAGAAAAAGGATTTGGATATACGATTTCATCTTTATAATTACTATTCCAAATCATAGGCGAATTAGAACCTAATGTGTAACAATTTGTAGTTCCAATGAAATAGCTTGAGGAGACATCTTTGTTGTGTCGAGTTGCATTTTCTGATACTGGTAAATAAGTCCGAACATATTCTGTTTGAACTCCGTTTGGACTAACAGTAACGCGAATATGACCTGTATTGGGAAGAATTGTACCTTCTAAATACCCATATCCTACAGCATAAGAAACTCCATTTGCCGTTGTACTTGAATGACTTGGCTGAGGTGTTTCTTGGTAAACCAAACAATCTTTTTCCTGTTTTCCAAAAAAGTGATCGTGTCCATGAAAGAAAGTGGTCACTTTATTTTCTGTTAAAAGGTCTTTAATTGGTTTGTACCATCCGGGCCGATTGGTCGTAAAACCTGATGTTCCGTCTTGATTGTTTCCTCCCCATTCATATAAATTGGCAAATTCCACTCCGCCACGACCATCTGGGTCACCTCCAACAATTTGATGGGAAAAAATAAATTTAAATTTTGCCGTACTACTTTCCAATGTTGTTTTCAACCAGTTATATTGTGCTTGTCCCAACGTCCATCGCCAACCAGTTGTTGCAGTTGGTTTTGGAGAAGTAAACCAATAAGGGTCAATTACGATAAATAAAGCATCGCCCCAAGTCCAGGAGTAATAACTTTCTCGTTGTCCAACAAAATTATAACTTGTGGCATCACCAGAATAAAAACTATCAGGTGCGGGATTCAAAAAATATTTTTTACGTTCATTGGTATCCCAAACGGCAATGTTTTCAGAAGTTCCATTCAAGTTCCACCCCGATTCCCCCTCGTGATTTCCTAATGCAATAAATAAAGGTACCGTGTGGCAAATGGTTTCATATTTTGATCGTAATATTTTGCAACGATATGGAATGGTATCGTGAGGAATAGTATTAGTCGTTAGATTTTTTAATTTATCGGTCATTAAAAAATCGCCTAAATCAATCATAAAGTCAGGGTTGTCTTCCAATTGATTTTGCAAACATCTTTCATAAACTGGAATAGAACTTTGTTCATCCATGTGGGGATCGGCTTGAACTACAAATGTAAATGTGCTTCCAGCGGGTTTTTGAGTTTGAAATGAATGTTCTGGTCTTGTAGTAAAACCAGTTGCTCCAACGTTGCGATAACACATTCTATAATAATATTTTGTATTGGAAGCAAGTCCAGAAATCACAGCCTCCGCAGGTTCATTTACATTACAACTTTGCCATGGAGTTTGGTTAGAGTAATTTCCTGTGGCAGTTCCATATTGTATGGAAACCTCAACAGCAGTATCGAAAAATGCTTGAACCGTAATACTATTATTGGTTGGTCTCCCCAAAATTTCTGTTTGTGTAATGTTTTGAGCATTAATCTTAAAAGCACTTAAAATTAGAATAAAATAGAGAGGGAATTGTTTTTTCATCTTATAAATAATTAATGTTGAATAATAATTTTCTTAGTGTAATTTTTAATTGAATCAATTTTTAAAAAATAAATACCATTAGGGATATTTGAAGTATTGATTTCATGGGAATCAAATTCTAAAACACTTTGCCCAATCATATTCAATAATTTGCAATGATGATTCGTTGTAAAGTCGTTAAATTGTATGTTTAGTTTTGAATTTGCTGGATTGGGATATACTTTAATCAAATCCTCGGGTTTAATATCTTCAACTCCCATTGCACAACTTCCAACGGAATATGAAAAAGCAATTTCCCGATTTGTATGTCCAGTTGAACCCGTTGTTCCTGGAATAAATGCTTTTACATAATCGACATTTACGCAAGTTGGCGTGACATTTACACGAATATGCCCCGTTCCATCCATCGCATTTCCATTTGGGTAAGCACCTGCATTTGCAGTATAACCAATGGTATAGGAGATGTCGCTTGGCATAGGAACTTCTTGATAAACCACGCCGTCGAGTTGTTCTTTGGCAAATAAATGGTCGTGTCCTTGAAAGAAAATAGCTACTCCAGTATCCACAAAAACCTGATGAATTGGTTTTCCCCAACCAGGCCTGTATTGATTAAATTTATTCTGATTACCATCAATTCCTCCCCATTCAAATTGGGTTGCAGTTGCTATTCCGCCTCTTCCTTGTCCGCGGGTATGGTGTGCAAAAACAAATTTATGGGCTGCGGTACTGTTTTCTAATACACTTCTCATCCAATCGTATTGCGTTCTTCCCAATGTCCAATCCCAATTTGTTGGTTTTGCGGGATCTGCTGGGGTTGTTCCTGGTGAAATCTCCGTTCTATATACATCCAAAACCACAAATAAAGCATCGCCCCAAGTCCAAGAGTAATAGTTTTCTGGGGTATTAATTCCGTAATTTTCAACTGCGGTATTGCCCGTATAAAAACTATTTGGATAGGGATTTGGATAATAATATTTACGCCATTGTGTTCCCCAAACGCCAATATTGTTTGGTGGCGTTTGATTTAGATAATAATCATTTTCGCCTTCGTGATTTCCTAAACAAACATAAAATGGAATGGAATGGCAAATTTGACCTAAGTATTGTCGGTAATCTTTATGCAATGCATCCATATCTGCACTTGTGGTAGTTAGCGGCGTATGATCATCCCCAAAAATATCCCCCAAGGATAACATAAAATCAGGATTGTCCGCTGCCTCATTGGCTAAAGTAACTTGGTACATGCTTCGATTTCCTTTTATATCATATAAATGTTCATCAGATTCAACAGTAAAAGTATAAGAACTTCCAGCCGAACGCTGCGTATTAAAACTATATTCTGGGGTAGTTGTAAATGTTGAAGCACCAACTAATTTGTATTGCATTCTATAATAATACTTTGTATTGGCAACTAAATTGGACAAATCAACCTCGTCAGGAACATTTAATACATTAGAAAATGTTGAAGTTGATGTTGGATAATTCCCTGAAACAGTCCCGTATTCTAAAAAATATTGAGCGTTTTGATCAAATAAAATACTTGCAGTTACAGCCGTATTAGTTGGTCTTCCTAAAATAATTGATTTTACTTGGGAAAAGGAAGAATTAGTATTTCCCAGCACGAAAATCAGAATAAGTGCCGTTGTAAGAATTGAAAATTGAAAACTCTTAAATAGTGATTTTATCATTACTTTATTTTTTGAATATTTCAATTAGACAAAAAATAGTTTAAAAGGTTTATTTGATATTATAAAAAAAGGGATTTAATGACAACCACAATCGTCTGAACCACAATTTTTTGAATTTTTTTTCTTGAAAAAGAACTTTTTAATCAAAAAAACAATTGCAATTCCCAAGGCGATAAAAGCGATTATTTCTTGAGCCATCAGTAACTATTTTAATATTTGAAAAGCAATTAAAGCCACAATATAAGCCAATCCACTCATAAAAATTAGTTGTCCCAAAGGCCATTTCCAAGTGTTGGTTTCTTTTTTGGTAATTGCCAATGTACTTGCGCATTGCATTGCAAAAGCGTAGAACAATAACAAGGATATTCCGGATGCAAAATTGAATATTTTAGCACCCGTTTCTGGATTAATTTCGGAACCCATTTTATTTTTTATAGTATCTTCATTTTCAGTACCGCCAACACTATAAATGGTTGCTAAAGTCCCAACAAAAACTTCCCTTGCGGCAAATGAACTGATGATTGCAATTCCTATTTTCCAATCATAACCTAATGGTGAAATCGCAGGTTCAATCGCTTTTCCCATAATTCCGATATAGGAATTTTCTAATTTGTAGGCGGCAACTTTATTCTTAAATTCTAATTTTGACACGCCCGTATTTTCATTTTTTGCAGTTAAAATAGCTTCCGCATTATTGAATTTCTTTCCAGGCCCATAAGATGCCATAAACCATAATACGATTGAAATGGCAAGGATTATTTTTCCGGCTCCAAAAATAAACGCCCTTGTTTTTTCAACTACATTAATGGAAACATTTTTAAACATCGGTAATTTATAGTTTGGCATTTCAACTACAAAAAAGGTTTTCCCTTTAATTTTCAAAATCTTATTTAGAATATATGCCGAAAAAATAGCCATTCCAAAACCTAAAAGATACAATAACATCAAAGTCAAACCTTGCAAATTTAGAAACCCTAATATTCTCGTGTCTGGGATTACCAATGCGATAATTATGGCATAAACAGGCAATCTTGCAGAACAGGTTGTGAAGGGTGTAACCAAAATTGTAATCAATCTTTCCTTCCAATTTTCGATATTTCTGGTTGCCATTATTGCTGGAATTGCACACGCTGTTCCTGAAATTAAAGGCACAACGCTCTTTCCAGAAAGTCCAAATTTCCGCATTATTTTATCCATCAAAAAAACCACGCGACTCATATAACCGCTTTCTTCCAAAATAGAAATAAACATAAATAGGAAGGCTATTTGTGGAATAAAAATCAATATTCCGCCAATTCCAGGGATTATTCCTTGGGAAATTAAATTTGTTAGAACTCCCGCTGGTAAGGATTCATTTACTAAAGCACTTAATGACGCAAAAGTGGTGTCTATAAACTCCATCGGTACTTTTGACCATTCAAAAATAGATTGAAAAATGACAAATAATATGATGAAAAATATAAAATAACCCCAAAATTTATGGGTTAATACACGGTCTAATTTGCTTCGGAAATCTTTGGCAATGGAAGTGTCAATTTTATGTCCAACTTTCAAAACATCATTGATAAATTGGTATCTTTTTATGGTTTCTTTTTGTTGTAAACGCTTCAAATCGGAATGTGATTTCGTGAAGGAATTTCGAATTTCCTTACGTTCCAAATTCATAAAATTCACATCTTGCGTAATAACCAACCACAATTTATAAAGCAATTGATTTGGAAATGTTTTACGTAGCGTATCAAAATATTCGGAATCAATACTTGATGCATTCAAACACGGTTCGCTGGAAAGAGAATTATAATTAATTATTAGATTTTTTAACTCATCAATTCCAAACCCTTTTCGAGAACTGATTAAGGCAATCTTCGTTTTTAGTTGCTCTTCTAAATAGGGAATATCAAGAGAAATGCCTTTAAATTGCATCCTGTCAGCCATATTAATGACTAAAATAGTTGGGATTTCAAGGTCTTTTATTTGGGTGAAAAGCAATAAATTCCGTTTCAAATTTTCCACATCTGTAACAACAAGAGCTACATCTGGAAATAATTTATCGTTTTTATTTAACAGCAATTCAATAACAACATTTTCGTCAATGGAACTTGCATTTAAACTATAAGTTCCTGGTAAATCAAGGATATTTGCTTTAATTTTTGAAGTCAATTTACAAAAACCAATCTTTTTTTCGACTGTAATTCCTGGGTAATTTCCCACTTGTTGGTTCAAACCGGTCAATTGGTTGAAAACAGAAGTTTTACCCGTATTCGGATTTCCAATTAAGGCAACATTTATGTTTTTGCTACTCATTTTAAGTTGGATTTTAGAATTTCAACTTCAATTTCTTTAGCAGTTTCAATCCGAATCGCAAGGTGAGAACCATTAATATTCAAATACAACGGATCTCCAAAAGGTGCAATTTGAAGTAATTCCATCATATTTCCTGGCAAACAACCCATCTCCAATAATTTTAATGGAATGGTATCGATGTCAAAATCTTTGATGATTGCTTTTTCGCCTTTTTTGAGAGAATTTATTGTCGTTCGCAAACCTTATTTAGATTGAATTTAGATTACAAAAGTAAATATAATAATGTTTAATAGAATGATAATTATCAGTTTTATGACATTTTTATGCAAACGTTACTATGAATTTGTTGAAAAAGAAATGATCTATTAACTAAATTACTCGGAACATAAAAAATTAATATCGACAATTAATCGTTGAATATCTTCTTTTTTGGTGCCATCGTAAAATCCACGAACACGTCTTTTAGTATCAACCAAAACAAAATTTTCAGTATGAACCATATCGTATAATTCATTTGGCTTGCCTAGTTTTACTGCCAAATAGGACTTTCTTGCCATCGTATAAATTTGTTTTTTATCCCCCGTGACCAAGTTCCATTTGCTGTCAATAACTCCGTTTTTTACAGCGTACTTTTTCAAAACAGAAACGCTATCTGTTTCAGGAAAAACGGTGTGAGAAAGTAACATCACTTTTGGATTGTTGATAATTGCTTTTTGAATTTCAACTAAATTTGTAGTCATTTTTGGGCAAATTGAACCACAAGTTGTAAAGAAAAAATCGGCAACATAAATCTTGCCTTCATAGTCCTTTTGAGTTATTTTTTTACCGTTTTGATTTGTAAATGAGAAATCAGCAATGGTATGGTATTTACTGATATATTGAACGGTTGAATCAACCAATTCAGGGTTTACCATTGAAGGATTGTAAATTGGGAGCATTTTTTTTGGCTTTAAAGCCGAATAAAAAAGGGATAATATAATTGCGGAAAGCACAATTACAATAATTAGAAACAACTTGTATTTTCTTAAAACAGAAAGCATTTTTATTTTTTCACAAATTTACAAAAGTAAAATAGCAAGAAATAGATTTTGCCATTTATTTTAAATAATATTGTTTCAAATTGAAGAACAGATTTTAATTATGTCAATTTAACATAAATTAAAATTTAAATTAATATTTTTGATATCTAAATAATTTAAAACATGAAAATACAATTGTATAAAAAAATGTTATTTGTAATTCCAGCTTTAATTGGATTTGCAAATAGTAATGCTCAAAAAGCAGTAACCCAAAAAGAACCAGGAATTAATGTTTCTTTTATGGATAAATCGGTGAAGCCAAACCAGGATTTCTTTAAATTTGTAAATGGAACGTGGCTCAAAAACACTGAAATTCCTGCCGACAAAACCCGTTGGGGAAGTTTTGATGAATTGCGTCAAAATACCGACAAAGATGCCTTGGCAATTTTGAAAGAGGCAACCAAAAACCCTAAATACAAATCCAATACCGATCAAGGAAAAGCAATCAACATGTACAAAGCAGCAATGGATACTGTAGCAAGAAACAAACAAGGAATTGCTCCGTTAGCTCCCTATTTAGCCAAAATTAATGCAGTTAAAAACATCAAAGATTTGCAAAAATTAATGATGGAAACTGAGGCTGAAGGTGGAGGAATAGGATTCTTTGGTGTTGGTGTTGGTGCTGACGAAAAAAACAGCACTAGAAATGTTGTAAGTGTTGGGCCTGGAGGATTGGGTTTGCCAGATCGTGATTATTATGTTTCTGACGAAAAAGATTCTAAGGAAAAAAGAGAGAAATATGCGCTTCACGTAGCAAAAATGTTGTTGTTTTTAGGTGAAAAACCAGAACAAGCAAAAATTGATGCGGATAAAATTCTTGCGTTGGAAATCCAAATGTCAACACCAAGATTGGACAGAGTGGAACGTCGCGACAGCAAAAAACAATACAACCCAACTGCAATTGCTGATTTGCAAAAAATGCTGCCAGCTGTAGATTGGAATACGTATCTTAAAGGTGTTGGTTTTGCGAAAGTGGATACGATTATCGTATCGCAACCAAGATATATGAATGCATTACAAACTATTTTTACCGAAAATAAAGTAGAAGATTGGAAAGCGTATATGCGATGGATGTTATTAAAAGGAGCATCTGGGCAATTATCAACTACAATAGAAACTGCCAATTGGGAGTTTTACGGAAAAACGTTAACGGGTGCTTTAAAACAAAGACCTCGCCACGAAAAAGCACTTCAAGTTGTAAACGGAACTGTTGGCGAAGCACTAGGAAAGTTGTATGTTGAAAAAATGTTTCCTGCAGAAGCAAAAAACAAAGCTTCAAAAATGATTAAAAACGTTATGAAAGCCTATGAAATCAGAATTAATAATTTGACTTGGATGTCGGCAGAAACAAAATTGAAAGCCATCGAAAAGTTGAATAAATTGACAATTAAAATTGGTTACCCAGACAAATGGGAAGATTATTCTGCTTTAGTTGTAAATAGTCCTGAAGAGGGGGGAAGCTATTTTGAAAATTTGAGAAACGTTTCAAAATGGGGTTGGAAAAAAGATTTAGACAAATTAGGAAAACCTGTTGACAAAACAGAATGGGGAATGTCGCCTCAAACCGTAAATGCCTATTACAATCCTTCGTATAACGAAATTGTATTCCCAGCAGCCATTTTACAACCGCCATTTTACAATTACCAAGCCGATGAAGCGGTTAATTATGGTGGAATTGGAGCAGTTATTGGGCACGAAATTTCTCACGGATTTGATGATCAAGGCGCAACTTATAATGCCGATGGAAACCTAATTGATTGGTGGACAGCAGAAGATTTAACGAAATTTACAGCTCTTGGTGGCGCATTGGCAGATCAATATTCTGCATTGGAACCATTGCCAGGAACTCACGTTGATGGTAAATTTACATTGGGAGAAAACATTGGAGATTTAGGCGGAGTAAATGCTGCTTACGATGGATTATTATTGGATTTAAAAGAAAATGGAAATCCAGGATTAATCGATGGTTATACTCCTGAGCAACGATTCTTTATTTCTTGGTCAACTATTTGGCGTTCAAAAATGAGAGATGAAGCTTTGAAAAATCAAGTAAAAACTGATCCGCACTCTCCAGGAATGTACCGTGCGTATGTGCCAATTCAAAATGTAGATGCGTTCTATTCTGCGTTTGATATTAAAGTGGGCGACGGAATGTATGTTACTCCTGAAAAACGTGTGAAAATCTGGTAAAACCTATTTTTATAAACTATAAAATCCCATTTTGTTTCAAAGCAAAATGGGATTTTTTTTAATTATTTTTTTGAATTCCGTATGGATTGATTTACTAAATACAAACCAAAAAGTGTTATTATTCCACCAATAGCAATAGAAAAAGTTAAAGGTTCCCCAAAAATATAAGCTCCTAAAAGTACTGCAATAATCGGATTGATATAAGCATAAATACTATTGATTTCTGCAGGTAAATGTTGCAAAGCATAAATAAATGCAATGAACGTTAGCACCGAACCAAAAAGGACTAAATAGCCAATTGAAATCCAAGAAATCATCGGAATAGAACTCAAACTTACTGCCGAACCCGTTGCTCCCAAATAAGCAAAAAGGAAAATACTCGATATGAACATCTGAATTCCTAAACTAAAATAGGGATTAAAACTTGCTGCTTTTTTCTTGGTGTATAAAGTTGCAAATGCCCAAGTTAAAGTAGATATTATTGATATTATAATGCCAAATCGGAAATCAAAAATTAAGAAATCACTTAAATGCTCGTAGAAAATTACACAAACGCCAGCAAACCCCACAACCAAACCTATAATTGATAATTTTACTAATTTTTCACCATTGAAAAGACTAATAATTACCACCCAAAGCGGAACCAAAGCCCCAATAATTGCACCCAATCCACTGCTGATATATTTCACGCCCCAAGTGCTCAAACCGTTGCTCAAAACAAAATTCAAAATGCTCAAAATGAAAATGGTTTTCCATTGTTTGCCTTTTGGCCACCTTGTTTTTTTGAAAAGAAAATAAGAAAGATATAAAGTAGCACCGAGAAATTGACGGATTGCCACAAGTTGTATAGCGGGCATATATTTCACGCCTTCTTTGGAAGCAAGCCAAGTTGTTCCCCAAAAAAAACTCACCCAACAAAGCGCTAAAATTGGTAATCCCACGGAACTTATTTTAGATTGGATTCCGCTTTTTATTTTTTGTATCAATTTTATAAAGTGTCTTTAATGAATTGGTAATTCAAAACTATTCCCAATTTATCGGATAAAATGGTTTTCCCAAAAGAAGGTTTTGAAGTCGCAAAGATAGGAGGTTCCAGGTTATATTCTTTTGCTTTTTGAGTATAATAATCCTCCCGACTCGGATGAAAAGGCGCAACAGCATTGAAGGTTTCTCCCCAACAATTGGATTCAATAATTTTCAAAATTATCCCGATACAATCTTCTTGATGAATTAAATTTATCGGGGCATTTGGATTTTCAATGTTAGTTCTACCCGCCAAAAAACGAATTGGATTTCGGTCTTCGCCAATTAATCCTCCAAATCGCACAACCGTAGTTTCAAAATGAGAATTATTTTGTAAAAGTTTCTCACAGGCTACTAATTGAATGCCACTTTCGGTATCAGGGTTTACAATTGTTTCTTCTGTTACCAATTCACACCCATCAGAATAAACAGAAGTGGAACTCACAAACAGAACTTTTTTAATTCCTGATTTTTCAATAAAAGGGATTAAATTTTTAATTTTTGCAACAAAATTTTCAGTTACAGTTCCTCTTAATTTTGGCGGAATATCAATAATTAAAACCTGACTTCGTTCCAAAAATTCAGATACATTTCCGTTGATAGAAGCTTCTCCCAATTCAATCAAAAAAGGGAAAATTCCTGCATTTTCAAGGCTTAAAAGTTTTTCTGTTGAAGTCGTCGAACCATTAACCGAAAAGTTGTTTTCTAATAAGGCTTTCGCCAATGGAAATCCCAACCAACCACAACCAAGAATACTAATTTTTTTCATTATTATTTTTTGTAACCAATTTGTTTTCGTTCTTTTTGGACTGTTTCATTTTCAATTCTCCTAATAAAAGGGATTCGTTCAATTAATGCAAACTTTCTGTAAATATACATCATTTGGAGAATTAAATCGAACCATTTTCTGTGTCTATTCGTAAGCTATTTTATCATAGTTTTTAATTATTTATCAGTTATCAAATGGAAGTCTTACCCATTTTAAATTGCGCCAGATTTAATGCCTATTTTTTATTTTAGTACCTTTGAAAAAAAAATATTGATTTCAACAACCAACATATTCAGCATTTCCAACCAAAAACAATTTGAAAAAATTGCATTAAAAGTATTTCGATTTCAACATGAAAATAACTTGGTTTACAATGAATTTTGCAATCTAATGAATGTCAAAGTACATGAAGTGAAATCGTTACAACAAATTCCATTTCTCCCAATACAATTTTTTAAAAGCCATAGTGTGGTTTCCAATAAAAATCCCTTTCAAGAAACTTTTACTAGTAGTGGCACCTCAGGGATTATAACCAGCCGCCATCATGTTACAGATACTTCAATATATGAGGAAAGTTATCAAAAAGGATTTGCACAATTCTATGGAAATATTGAAGATTATGCGATTTTAGCATTACTTCCGTCTTATCTAGAGCGAGAAGGTTCTTCCTTGATTTATATGGTAAAAGATTTAATTGAAGCATCAAATAATACTGAAAGTGGCTTTTATCTTCACAATCATGAAGCCTTAATCAATAAGCTAATCACGCTAGATACATCGGGTCAAAATGTAATATTAATTGGCGTTACCTATGCCTTATTGGATTTAATAGAGAAACACCAATTCCAATTAAAAAATACTTTCATAATGGAAACTGGCGGTATGAAAGGGAAACGCAAAGAAATGATTCGGGAAGATTTACACCATCAACTCTGCAAAGGATTTGGTGTTTCGGCAATTCATTCAGAATACGGAATGACTGAATTACTATCCCAAGCGTACTCACTTGGCGAAGGCATTTTTGAATGTCCTTCATGGATGCAAATCTTAATCAGAGATACCGAGGACGCATTATCGTATATCGAAAATGGAAAAACTGGCGGAATAAACGTAATCGATTTGGCAAATATCAATTCCTGCTCCTTTATTGCAACACAAGATTTAGGTAAAAAAAATCCCAATAACTCTTTTGAAGTTTTGGGACGTTTTGATAATTCTGATATTCGAGGTTGTAATTTGATGGTCCTTTAAAAACAGTCCCACATTACAATTTACAAAGCATCATTTATAAGCAAATTGCAAGTATTTTAAGTGCATAAACTTTTTAGAATAGTGAAAAAAAGACTTTTCATATTTGCATTTATGCCAATAGTGTTTACACAAAATTCTGTCCAGTCTCTAAAGAAGTATTAACTTTTTATTTTTTAATGCTATGATTTCATTTCCTTTGTAAAAAAACTCATTTTGAATTCTAATTCTCCTAAGTCAAAAATAAAAGCATTAACCAGTTTGTTTTATTCCAAAAATGAATCGTGGTGGCTTGTTGGGTTTTCAATGATTTTGGCAAGCGGACTCATAATCGAGCCTCAATTGATTTGTTCTGCGCTAATAAAAGGGCAACTTTCGGACATGTGGTTGTATTGGAGTGGAGTTATTGGAGCGGCTTTTAGCGTTTCTTTCTTTGCTCATTTATGGCGTAATATTCCCGTTAAAACAGAAAATGAGTTTCTCTTTTTTAGATTTTCTGGAGTTGGCGCCAAAATCTTGCATGCCTTTAGAAGTTTATATATTGGAGGCATTATTGTTCCATTTATTGTAGCTTTTAGCATATTAGCTTTTAGCAAAATTGTAACCTATATACTTGTAATTTCGCCCACTTCTTCGATTTATATTTTAACGGGTTTTCTGTTTCTCCTCACTTTTTTCAATAGCTTAAAAACACGATTAAGAATGGATTTTATCTTGTTTATAGTTTTTATCATTCTATTTTCAATCATTATTTTTGTACTATATAATGCTACTGGTGGTTTGTCTCATTTGTCAAATACAATGCAAATCAACGCTCACAAATTTGAATTACTACCTAAATTGGGCTCTAAAAGTTTTGCGGCATTTCTGATTTTTGTTGGAGTTCAATGGTGGTCGGCATCGATTTTGGATTACCCTGATATGAACGGTCAAAAATTAATGGCTACAGCAAATACTCGTGATATTGTGAAAACTATTTTTCTGCCTTCCTTCTTGCTTTTGGCGTTCCGACTTTTGCTTTTTACATTGCCTTTTATGGCGGTTCTTTATGGATATACAAATGGAATTACCGATAATGAATTGGCATTTACAGCATTATTTGTAAAGGTTTTACCTTCTTGGATGCTCTTTTTAGTACTCACTTTTTTTATGATTCCCTTTCTTTCATTAGTACAGAACAATCAAAATTGGGGCGGTTCATTATTGGTCGAAAATTTATACAAACACCACATAAATCCAAATGCAAGTCCAAAAAAAATGAAGCTTTTCGGAATGTTTTCAATGTTGTATATTGTAATTTTAGGCGGGTTAATTGCGCTTTATTCCAATTCATTACTAGGAATGATTCAGTTATTATTTTCAATAACCGCAGGAGTTGGACCTGTTTTTGTTTTGCGTTGGTATTGGTGGCGAATTAATGCTTGGTCACAGTTGTCAGCAATGGTTTCAGCGGTGGTGCTTTCGCCATTATTTGACTGGCTTTTCAATAACTCTAAACTTGTAAATATTTTTATTATCCGTTTGCAAAACGAATGGAATCTTGACTATTATCCAATAAAATTGCTACTTCAAACCATAATTGTATGCGCAATTTGGCTGTCGGTTACATTTTTGACGCCTCCAACCGATAAAGAAATTCTGAATACTTTTGTTGCTACTGTAAAGCCTGGAGGATTTTGGAAAGGCTTTCAAAATAATGGCAACAGTTATTTCAATATTAGAGTAATTGCTTGGCTAATTCAGGCGGGAAATGGTTTTTTGGTTTATTTTATGTTTTGGGACTTTTTAATGGGAAATTACACTCAATTCTCACTCCTTTTTGCAGTTTTTATTTGTGGATTTATTTTGTCCTATTTCCTTGTTAGAAAAGCAAATTTGCTTTATGATAATTCTTTAAACACAACTAATTAATCTGCAATTAATTTCAATACCCAAGTAGTTCCAGTTTCTTCACAGTACTTTTTCAAGTTTGAATCTAGTATTTTTTTATTTTCTCCAGATGCAAAAAGGGAGGCGAGACCAAACTCAATTGCTGTTTTTTCGCTACTCTCATTTTGAAAAAGATCAGCGTGAATTCTGAAAGGACTATATATTATAGTGTCTTCAAAATGCTTAGATTTCATAATCCAGTACAATTGAATGATATAAAGAGCCATGCTGTGCAACTCTTTCTTTTTATTTTGAATTAGGTGATTGATGACTAAATTAAATTCCAAATGATTTAAGACTTTTTCTTTCATTCCAAACATCATAAGTGCTTTCAGGGTTCTTGAAATCAACCATGCTTTCTCATAATCTGAAAATAAAACACATGCTTTTAGTAGCTTTCGCAAATGACTGTCCCATGTTTTATCTAGTTTTCCGTTGAAACCGTCAATTATAATCAAACATTCAAACCATCTTGAAAGTTCATGAAAATGACAACTTTTCATCCTTACTTTTTTGATTATATTTTCAAAAGAAATTATATATTCAGAAGGCAATTCTTTTTTATGCGCTTTTTGACTAATTAAAAAAGAATACACAAATAATCGTTTGTAGTCAGATGTTACTTTAGGCAGGTAATAGTTAATTAAAGCATTCGAAAAATAATTGTTTTCATTATTTTCATCTACATAACATTCATAAAAAAACAAATGCCCAATACTAGTATCTCCTAATATTTGAAGCAATTCGGACTGCTTTTTACTTTTTCGAACGTAAGTCCCCAAAAGCTCTGCAGCCGTAAATAACAGTACCTGATTTTGATAATTGTATAATTTGGCTAAAATTACTTTTAAGGAATTGAAATCTTCATTTGCTAATGCCAACCGAAAAATTGACAATGAAAAACCATCCGAATTTTCGGTTAAAAAATAATTTGGGTCAAAAGGAACGTTGGTTTGATTAGCACAAAAATCATCCCAATCATTGTATTTCAAATAACGAGCTAAAACATTGAGAGTGTCTTTGTAGGGAGTTCTAAAGGGCTTAACAATTCCGAATATCCTAGCAATTGTGTGGGGGGAAATATGTAGTTTTTCTATTACCAAAGACTGGGATGCTTTTTCTGCATCGGCAATATTCTTAATCTTGAAGCCCAATTGACTTTCTAGAGTAGTACAAATTGTGATTATAAAGGGACTTGGTTGCTGCACGATTGATTGTATTAGTTTACAAATATAAGGGGAATCCTTTTTGAAAGTGAAGTTGCAATAAGTTGCAATTTATTTTGGTTTGATAATGGATTAATATTGTGGTTGATTTATTAATTTAATTGTGAGAAAAAACATAAAACAAGATTTGGAGTCAATCTATGAACGTAATTATATTGCTAAAGCAACAGATTTAAATAATAACCTTAAAATAAAATTGAATGGGAACATTTGGAAATTCATTTAGTCGTGAAATCGGAAAAAACACAGGGAAGGTAGTTTCTAATGCTGTTTTTGGTGATAAGTGGTCAACACCACATAGGATAAACTCAAGTGTTAATGTTAAAGTTGCTGAAATAAAAGCGGTACAAGCAAAAGCAGATGCAGAAGCAACAATAAAAAAATCAAAAATAGAGTATGATGCTCAAATTGATAAAATCGAATTAGAACAAGAGTTTGAAAGAGAGAAAATAGAAATGGAACAAGAGTTCCAAAGACAAAAAATGGAAGCCAAATTATTAAAAGATATAATTAAAACATCTTATAGTAATGACAGCAATAGTAACTATCAAATATTGACTGAATTATGGAGTCTTGTTCAAAGTCATGAATCTGAAAGTATAAAGAAGGCGGCTGTCTCAAAAATTGAAGACGGAATATTTAAAATGAAACAACTTGGGTCAAATGAAGAGTCTGCATTTTTTGAAAATAGATTGTCAGAATATAAAATAAAAAAATTAAAGGATTATAATAAAAAAAAATTAATAACCACCATATTTATAATATTAGGAGTTATAATTGGCATTCCTGTTTTATATTATTTATTTAAATCTCAACAAGAAAGTCAACACATGATTAAACACGCTTTTAAAAAGATATTCGATTAAAAAGAAAAAACTATGAAAGAAAAATTTGAGAATAAACGAAGTATGAAAATGTCGGAAGAAGAATTTAAAGTATTAATTCTTACTTACCCCATTTTTTTAGTAGCAAAAGCTGACGGAACCTTTGACGAGGAAGAAAAACAATTATTATCTACAATTCTACTTAATTTTTTAAGCCCGTTATATGGAGAAAATATTAATAAAGAACAATATGATAGTTTGATTTTTAATTACTTAGAAGATTTTGAGTTTTTATATAAAAATGAAGAAACATTTAAAATTGGATTTTTAAATGAACTTAAAGAATTTAATCAAAGTGTAAAAGATTCAATAAGTTCTTTACTAAATGAAATAGCTGATATTTCTAATGGTATAGATGAAGAGGAATTAAAAGTTATTGAGGAATTAAAATCTAAATATTTAAATTAATTTTTGAAGTTCAAAATTCTTAATGCTAAAAACGAAGTAGTCAATATTAAAAAATCATTTTTGAGTAAATAATTTGAGCCTAAAAGCTTCAAAATTCAAGTTCAAAGGGTGAAAATTCATCCAGTTGTCGAAATAGCATTCCGTGCCTATAAACGAAAGCTAGTAAATACTATCCAAAATTACCCAACCCAATCAGAGCCCAAAACCCTGATTGGGTTAAACAAACAAAAAGGAGCAAGCCGAAAATCCTAAACAGACTAAGCAAAACCAAAATGAACGATAGGAAATAGTTTTTTAGTAGAACAACAGCACCAATAACTCCGCCAACGGTTTAAAAAACAGTATCATTCGGGTTTCTTACTCCTCTGTTGGGGTTAAACAATGATAATTTGAGGTTAATTACCCCAAAATTGGGGTCTCGAACCCCAATTTCGGGGTCTTGAATCCCAATTTCGGGTCATCGAACCCCAAAAATGCACTTCGAGACCCCGTTGACGGACTTCAGAACCCCATTGTTGCACTTCAGAACCCCATTGTCACACTAAAACAGGGAAGCCGATGGTTTATTGAAAAATGCCATTTGATATTTTTAACCCGTTAATTGTAGCTTTTAAAACAGAAACCCTCAGGATTATGAAATTTATAATTTCTACTCCTATTTTTTTTAAGCTATTTGGTAAAACTAGAATATTCATTGTTGTAATACCACACGATAGGATTCGAGCGTTAGCGCAATGTCATTAAGTTAAGGAAATAAGATAAATTTAATTAATGATTTTTGATTTTAGATGTGTTGAATCTTAAAAGTCGATGAACAGTAAAACAAGTTAGTGAATCTCTGCGCACCTTTGTAAATCTTCGCAAAACAACTATTTTACGAAGCACTCAAAGTTACACTACACTATTGGGATTGTAGCCTTCGTAGGACATTTCTACTTCTTTGAAAACAACGCCAAGTGCTTCTAATTCTGCTAAAATGGGTAAATAGACTTCTTTTGTAATTGGGAGTTGCACGCCTGGAGTTGTAATTTTTCCGTTGAGAATTTGTAAGGTGGCTATGGCTACGGGCAATCCCACGGTTTTTGCCATTGCGGTATAGGTTTGGTCTTCGCCAAGGCACACCATTTTGGAATCTATTTGTCTTTTTACACCATT
>CANFVB010000009.1 GCA_947450355.1 Bacteroidota bacterium | reverse complement strand
ATAATTTATACACAAGGTTCACTTGGAGCATCAGGTGATTTGGCGCCTTTAGCCCATTTATCATTGCCACTTTTAGGAGAAGGCGAAGTGGTATTTAACGGAAATAAAGTACCAACTTCTGTGGTGATGGAACATTTTGGTTGGAATCCAATTATTTTGCAATCTAAAGAAGGATTGGCATTGCTAAATGGAACGCAATTTATGAGTGCTTATGGAACACATATTCTCATAAAAGCCAGTAAATATTCCTATTTAGCGGATTTAATTGGCACAATTTCTTTGGAAGGATTTGATGGACGTCAAGAGCCTTTTAACGAGTTAATTCATTTTATCAGACCTCACAAAGGGCAAATTGTTACTGCAAATCGTGTGAATGCGCTTTTAGAGGGAAGCCAGATTATAGCACAACCGAAAACTCATGTTCAAGATCCGTATTCTTTCCGTTGTATTCCTCAAGTTCACGGTGCGTCAAAAGATGCCCTTGATTATGTTAAGAAAGTTTTTAAAACCGAAATCAACTCAGTTACCGATAATCCAAACGTATTTATAGAAAGTGATCAGATACTTTCCGGTGGTAATTTCCACGGACAACCTTTGGCAATTTCTTTAGATTTTCTGGCCATTGCATTAGCAGAATTAGGAAGTATTTCTGAAAGACGAACGTATCAATTAATTTCAGGATTGCGAAATCTCCCTGCGTTTTTGGTTGATAATCCAGGTTTAAATTCTGGATTTATGATTCCGCAATATACCGCTGCAAGTATTGCAAGTCAAAACAAACAATTGGCAACACCCGCCAGTATTGACAGTATTGTTTCTTCCAATGGTCAAGAAGATCACGTGAGTATGGGAGCAAATGCAGCAACGAAAGCGCTTCGAGTTATGGATAATTTAGAGCGAATTCTTGCTATTGAATTAATGAATGCATCTCAAGCTATTGAATTTAGAAGACCATTAAAGTCAAGTGATTTTATTGAAATGTTCTTAAAATCGTATCGTGAAGAAGTTCCTTTTGTAAAAGAAGATCGAATTCTACATTATGATATTCAAAAATCAGTAGCGTTCTTGAATAGCTTTATGATTGAGGAAGATTTGTTTGGTTAGAAAATAAAGTAAATTCAATAGGATATTAATATTTAGGAACTAATTTCACGACTGTAATCAAGTTCCCTTTACAATTTTTATATCTTTGCAATAAATAGAAGTATATGACTTTGAAGGAATATTTAAAGAGTAAAGTTTTTTTGGTTCAGGTATTTGTAGCATTAACAATTCTGTTTGTTTTGGGCTATTTGTTTATGCATTGGCTGACCTTTACGACCGATCACGGGAATGAAATTACGGTTCCAAACCTTAGTAAATTGAACGAAGAGCAAGTGGAAGAAAAATTGGATGATTTGAATTTGGATTATGTGCTTTTAGACAGCGTAGATTATAATCCGGGGTATCCAAAACACACTGTTGTAGAACAAGATCCGATGCCAGGCGCACGAGTTAAGAAAAATAGAAAAGTTTATATTAAGATAAATTCTTCTGGTTTTACGATGGTGAGAATTCCAAATTTAATAGAAAAAACATACCGACAAGCGGTGCCAACATTAAAATCGTTGGGACTTGAAGAAGGAGAAATTACTTACAAACCTTATATTGGAAAAGATATGGTTATGGAAATGCATTGCAACGGAAAAAAATTGAATCCGGGTGATAAAATCTTTAAATCATCCAAAATTGATTTGGTTCTTGGAGATGGAAATGTAGGATATGAAGAACAAATTGACAGTTTAAGCACAACAACACCGAATGGACAATAATCAGAATACAGAGATTGACGAGATTGAAGAGGAATTATTTGAGCATTTTAGATTTGATGTTCCTAAAGGGCAATTGCTTTTAAGGATTGATAAGTTTTTGATGAATTTGATTCCAAATGCGACTCGAAATAAAATTCAGAATGCCGCTACAGCTGGCGATATTTATGTGAATGATGTTCCCGTAAAATCAAATTACAGAGTAAAACCTTTGGATATTGTTCGGATTATGCTGACACATCCACCGTTTGAAAACCGTGTTGACCCAGAAAATATTCCGCTTGATATAGTTTATGAAGACGATACGTTGTTGCTCATTAACAAACCAGCAGGTTTTGTAGTGCATCCGGGACACGGAAATTACACGGGAACTTTAGTGAATGCGTTGGCGTATCATTTTGAGAATTTGCCAATGAATAGCAGCGAACGACCAGGATTGGTGCATCGAATTGATAAAGATACCACAGGACTTTTAGTAATTGCAAAAACCGAAGCGGCAATGACGCACCTCGCAAAGCAATTTGAAGCTAAAACTTCCGAAAGAGAATATGTTGCTATGGTTTGGGGAACTGTCAAAGAAGATGAAGGCACGATTGAAGGAAATATTGCACGACACGTAAAAGACAGAATGCAAATGTCGGTTTTTGAAGATCCTACCATTGGAAAACACGCCGTTACGCATTATAAAGTTTTGGAGCGTTTTGGCTATGTAACGTTGGTTTCTTGTATATTAGAAACAGGACGTACGCACCAAATTCGTGTGCACATGAAACACATTGGACATCCTATTTTTAACGATGAGCGTTATGGTGGAAATTTAATTTTGAAGGGAACTACTTTTACAAAATACAAACAATTTATTGACAATTGTTTCAAGGTTTTGCCGCGTCAAGCCTTGCACGCCAAGACTTTAGGGTTTGTTCATCCTACTACGGGCGAAATGCTGCGTTTTGATACCGAATTGCCACAAGATATGCAGGATTGTATTGAAAAATGGCGCAATTACTCGAAATCCCACGAAGTAGTAGAGTAGCGGTGTTTTTGAGTTTATTTTATCATTTCAAAATTTACCCAAGATTTGTCAATCTGAATTTATTTCAGATTCTAATTTTTATAAATCGAAAAAGCCTTTTTCAAATTTATTTGTTTGAGTTCAGAAAAGGGTCATCCAACCTGCCGACGACCGTTTTCTGTTCGGATGACCCTCATCCGAACTGCCGACGATTGATTTCTGGTCGGATGACCCTCATCCGAGCTGCCGACGACTGATTTCTGTTCGGATGACCCTCATCCGAGCTGCCGACGACCGTTTTCTGGTCGGATGACCCTCAGCCAACACGCCGACAATCGTTTTCTCCTAGGATACTGAGTATCCAACCCGCAGATGATTGATTCCTCTTCGGATACTAAGCACCTGACCTTTAGATGATTGATTTCTGGTCGGATACTGAGTATCCGAGCTGCCGACAACTGTTTTCTGGTCGGATACTGAGTATCCAACCCGCCGACGATTGATTTCTGGTCGGATACTGAGTATCTAGCTCGCCGACGATCGTTTTCTCCTCGGATATTGAGTATCCGACCTGCCGACAACTGTTTTCTTCTCGGATACTGAGTATCCAACCTGCCGACGATTGATTTCTCTTTAGCCGAGACACCAACCCCTTAATCCCAGAAGGGAGAACTCGCAACGGAAAAAAAAATCACAACAGTATCAGATTTTGTTCTCGTTTTTGTAGGAGTTCCAATGTATAAATATTATGTGGAATGGCTATATAAAAAAAAGTGCCTTCATTTCTGAAAGCACTTTTGATTGTTGTAGTTGTTTAGCAGCGTGTATTATAGAACTGATTTTACAGTTTTTACAATTCGTGCAGCAATTTTGTAAGGATCGCCATTTGATGCTGGACGTCTGTCTTCTAACCAACCTTTCCAACCTTTTTGAACGGTCATTAACGGAATACGGATCGAACATCCTCTGTCTGAAACCCCATAAGAGAAATCGTGAATCGATGCAGTTTCGTGTTTTCCTGTTAAACGTTGGTCATTATAAGCTCCATAAACCGCAATGTGTTCTGCAGTTACAGGACGGAACGCTTCACATATTTTTTCGTATGTTGCTTGGTCTCCACACGTTCTCAAAACTTCGTTAGAGAAATTAGCGTGCATTCCTGAACCATTCCAATCGGTATCTCCCAATGGTTTTGGGTGGTATTCTATATAGTAACCGTATTTTTCGGTTAAACGATCTAATAAATAACGGGCAACCCAAATTTCGTCACCTGCTTTTTTAGCACCTTGAGCAAACAATTGGAATTCCCATTGTCCGCAAGCTACTTCTTGATTAATTCCTTCAAAGTTGATTCCAGCTTCGATACATAAATCTGCGTGTTCTTCAACTAAAGCTCTTCCGTGAGTATTTTTTCCACCTACTGAGCAGTAGTACATTCCTTGTGGCGCTGGGTAACCGCCAATTGGAAATCCTAATGGCAATAAAGTTTTGGTGTCCATGATGAAATATTCTTGCTCAAATCCGAACCAAAAATCACCATCATCGTCAATAGTTGCTCTACCGTTTGAAGCGTGTGGCGTACCATCGGCATTCATAACTTCGGTCATTACTAAATAGCCATTGATGCGAGTTGGGTCTGGGTAGATTGCCACAGGAACTAACAAACAATCTGAAGATCCGCCTTCGGCTTGTTTTGTTGAAGATCCATCAAAAGACCAATTTCCGATTTCAGCTAAAGTTCCTTGAAAATTTGCATGTTCTTCAACTTTAGTTTTGCTTCTTAAATTTTGAGTTGGCTCGTATCCGTCCAACCAAATGTACTCTAACTTTATTTTTGCCATGGTAACAGAGATTAAATTATCAATTAAAGTACAAAAGTATAATAAAAATAATAAGTACCTAAAATTAGGGGGTTAAATTTTCAATTGAGTCATTATTTTTAGTAAAATTGTATTTTTTAGGGGGTAAAATTTTAAAAAGTTGTTTTTTATCGTATTAAATGACTGATTTCACAATTTGTAGCGGTTTGTTTTTAGACATTTTTATATATTTGCAATCAATAGCAATGACTTATTAAATTCAATATCAATTTTTATGGCAAATTTACGTTTTCAAGCATTAAATGAAGCTTCCAACAGAAGTTTAATCAAATTTGAAGAGACCGATAGAAAATCGAATATTTTCGGTTCTAATGTTTTCAATGACAAGGCGATGAAGCAGTTTTTGACTTCTGATGCACATAAGGCTGTTAAAGATGCGGTTCAATTTGGTACAAAAATCGATAGAAAATTAGCCGATTACATTGCCATGGGAATGAAAGAATGGGCGTTATCAAAAGGCGTAACTCATTATACGCATTGGTTTCAACCCCTTACCGGAACTACAGCCGAGAAACACGATGCATTTTTTGAAACTTCCTACGATGGAAGTGATCCTGTAGAAAAATTTGGTGGGGCGCAATTGGTACAACAAGAACCAGATGCTTCGAGTTTTCCAAATGGAGGAATCAGAAATACATTTGAAGCCCGAGGATATACAGCTTGGGATCCAACTTCTCCTGCATTTATATATGGTACGACTTTGTGTATTCCTACCGTTTTCATTTCCTACACAGGAGAAGCATTAGACAATAAAATTCCGTTATTGCGTGCTCTGTCTGCTATGGATGATGCGGCTACAGATGTATGTAAATATTTTGATAAAAATGTAAAGAAAGTAACCGCCACTTTGGGTTGGGAGCAAGAATATTTCTTGATTGATAAATCATTGGCAAATTCACGTCCCGATTTAATGATGACAGGACGAACATTAATTGGTCATACTTCTGCCAAAGGACAACAATTAGACGATCATTATTTTGGGTCAATTCCAACACGTGCTTTAACTTTCATGAGAGATTTGGAGCAAGAATGTATGCTGCTTGGAATCCCTGTAAAAACGCGTCACAATGAAGTGGCACCCAATCAATTTGAGTTGGCACCCATTTTTGAAGAAACAAATTTGGCTGTAGATCACAATTGTTTGTTGATGGATGTCATGCACAAAGTAGGCGAGCGTCACGATTTGAAAGTATTGTTGCACGAAAAACCTTTTAAAGGCGTAAACGGTTCTGGAAAACACAATAACTGGTCATTGGCAACGGATACAGGTGTAAATTTATTAAGTCCGAGCAAAACGCCAATGAGCAATTTGCAGTTTTTGACTTTCTTTATTAATACAATAAAAGCAGTAAATGATTATGAAGCGTTATTGCGAGGTGCGATTGCAACTGCCAGTAACGACCATAGATTAGGAGCGAATGAAGCACCACCAGCAATTATTTCTGTTTTTATTGGAGAACAATTAACGAAAGTTTTAGCGGAATTAGAAGGCGTTACTTCGGGGAAATTATCGCCAGAAGAGAAAACAGATTTAAAATTGAATGTAGTGGGTAAAATTCCAGATGTGCTTTTGGACAATACCGATAGAAATAGAACATCACCATTTGCCTTTACAGGAAATAAATTTGAATTTAGAGCCGTTGGTTCTTCTGCAAATTGTTCTAATGCGATGACAACTTTGAATACGATTGTTGCCAAACAATTGAAAGATTTCAAAATTGAAGTTGATGGGTTGATTGAATCAAAAGGAATGAAGAAAGACGATGCTATTTTCAATGTTTTGAGAGAATATATTAAAGTATCTAAGAAAATTCTTTTTGAAGGCGATGGTTATAGCGAAGCTTGGGAAATTGAAGCGGCCAAAAGAGGTTTGAGTAATTCAAAAACTACTCCAGAAGCATTGAAAGCCAGAGCCTCTAAGCAAGCATTGGATTTGTTTTCAGAAATGGGAATTATGAATCAGGTGGAAGTGGAAGCCAGATATGAAATTGAATTAGAAGAATACACCAAGAAAATCCAAATCGAAGGACGTGTTTTGGGAGATATTTCTCAAAATCATGTGATTCCAACAGCCATTAGGTATCAAAATACCTTGATAGAAAATGTAAAAGGGCTGAAAGAAATTTTTGGCTCTGATTTCGAGAACATTGCCAAAGAACAAATCCGATTAATCAAAGAAATTTCAAAGCATATAGAAGGTATCAATTCAAAAGTTGAGGAAATGACTGATGCAAGAAGAAATGCAAATGTGCTTACGGACGCTTTAGAAATGGCGGAAGCCTATTGCAATAAAGTAAAACCTTATTTTGAAATCATCAGAGACCATTGCGATAAATTAGAGCTTTTGGTTGATGATGAAATTTGGACTTTGACAAAATACAGAGAATTATTGTTTACGAAATAGTAGGCGAGGAGTATAAATTTAAAACGGGATTCACATCAAAATGAATCCCGTTTTTTTATTGATTTTCTATATGTAACAATTGTTACTGTGGGATACTAAAAATATTATTAATTTTGAGTAATTAAATCTACCAAAATGTCAAAAATAGTAATTTTAGGAGCAGGAATTTCTGGGCATACTGCAGCCGCACATTTGAGACGAAAATTATCTAACGAACACGAAGTATTAGTCGTTTCACCAAATAGGAATTACCAATGGGTTCCATCAAATATTTGGGTAGGAATTGGTAGAATGAAATCTAAAGATGTCATTTTTCCATTAGAGCCATTGTATAAAAGGAAAGGAATTGGCTATAAGCAAGCCAAAGTTGTTTCGTTCCACCCAGAAGGCGACACCAAAGAAAGTAGACCTTACGTTCTTGTAGAAGGGGTTTTTGGAGATGCTATTGGAAAACAAGAAATGATAACGTATGATTATTTAATCAATGCAACAGGTCCAAAATTAGCTTTCGATTTAACCGAAGGATTACTTCCAGGAACTAATAAAACCTATTCTGTTTGTACTTACGATCACGCAGAACACGCCTCAAAAGCATTGCACGAACTCATAAATAAATTAAAAAAAACTACTCAAAAAGCAAAAATACTTATTGGAACAGGTCACGCAAAAGCAACCTGTCAAGGTGCTGCATTTGAATACATTCTAAATGTTGAAAAAGAACTCGTTAAATTTGGAGTTAGAGACAAAGTCGATATTACTTGGATTTCTAACGAATATGAATTGGGTGATTTTGGCATGGACGGTATGCTTTTAACCTATGGTGATGCTATTATGAAGTCAAGTGAAATGGTGGAAATGCTATTTGAAGATAGAGGAATAAAATGGATTTTAGGTGCTGGAGTTAATAAAGTTGAAGAAGGAATAGTGCATTATGAAAATTTAGAAGGGGAATTTAAAACTGAAAATTTTGATTTTGCAATGCTAATTCCGTCTTTTTCAGGACACGGATTTAAAGCTTTTGACAAAAATAATATTGATATTACAGACAAATTATTCAAAGGTTTTATGATTGTAGATGCAGATTATTCACCAAAACCCTATGAAGATTGGACGGTTCAAGATTGACCTGAAACGTATCAAAATCCAAGTTATTCAAATATTTTTGCACCTGGAATTGCTTTTGCACCGCCACATTCTATTTCAAAACCCAGAAAAAGTAAAAACGGGACTGATATATTTCCTTCACCACCAAGAACAGGAATGCCTTCCGGAATAACTGCAAAATTAGTTGCCGATAACATTATTGATTCTATAAAATCGGGAAGTATTTCATTGCATCATAAAGGTTCGATGGGAAATATGGGAGCGGCTTGTATTGCATCTGCAGGTTTTGGAATGACAGAAGGAAGTGGGGTTAGTATTACCACGTATCCAATTGTTCCTGATTATGTCAGATTTAAAAATACTGGCGGAAGAGATTTAAATAAAACCTTCGGAGAAATAGGATTGGCGGGGCATTGGCTAAAATTAGTATTGCATTATGCCTTTATTTATAAAGCTAAAATGAAACCATTTTGGTGGTTAATTCCGGAGTAAATTAGGTTTAGTTTTATAATTATCCTTTAAAAATTAGTCTTAAATAAAATATCATGGCAAAAAAAATAACGCGATTACAGAAATTTGTAATGCATAATCCTTTCATTCAGTTTTTTATGTTCTTGTTTTTGAATGTAAAAATATTGAGCGTGGTAGCTTTCGGACACGGAGGAACACGAGAAATACAAGAAACAAAAAATTAATAAACAATTCTAAAAGTATTTCATTGCGGAATACTTTTTTTATTTATCTTTGTTAACTAAATGGTTAAACCAAATAGTTAGTTATTAATGACAACGGAAGAAAAAATATTTAACGCTGCTCGAATTGTATTCCAAAGAAAAGGTTTTTCAGGTGCAAGGATGCAGGAAATAGCCGATGAAGCGGCAATTAATAAGGCGATGTTGCATTATTGTTTTAAAAATAAAGAATTGCTTTTTAAAGCGATTTTCATGAATGCCTTTGGTCAATTAGCGCCACAAATCAACGATATTTTTAATTCTCAAGATTCTGTTTTTGATAAAATCACAAAGTTTACGCATAGTTATATTTCATTTGTGATTCTCAATCCGTATTTGCCACAATTCATAATTCAGGAAATGAACAACAATCCTGAGTTTGTAATGTCTTTTATGAAAAATGAAAACAGACCAAATCCAGCCATTTTGATTTCGCAAATAGAAAGAGAAATTGCTGAAGGAATAATAAAACCGATTCATCCAAAACAGCTTTTGCTGGATATTTTTTCAATGACCGTATTTCCATTTGCTGCACAAGTGATGATGAAGGGAATGATTCAAATTTCGGATTCTGAATTTAACGAAATGATGGAAGAACGAAAAACGACGATTGCAGAACAAATAATTAATTCGATAAAAAATTAACCACAGATTCGCAGATTAAAAAAAAATCTGTGAATCTGTGGCTAAAAAAAGTTTAAAATGAAAAATACATTTAAAATAATCTGTTTGTTTTTGGTTTCTTTTGCCAATGCGCAGCAAAAAATATCGTTAGACGATTGTTATGCTTTGGCAAATAAAAATTATCCAATAGCCAAACAAACAGAGTTATTACAGCAGAAATCAGGTTTTGAAATCGAGTCGCTCAACAAAGGAAAACTTCCTAAAATTGATTTGAATGCACAAGCAACGTATCAATCAGCGGTTACGGGTTTGCCAATTCCTTTGCCAAATGTTACGCCATTGAATAAAGATCAATATCGAGCGACTTTGGATATCAATCAATTGTTGTACAACGGCGGAATGATTGATGTCAATTCCAAACTTAAAGAATCGCAAACCAAAACGCAACAACAACAAGTTGCCGTGAATTTGTACCAAATTAAAACCAAAATTAATCAGTTGTATTTTTCGATTTTGTTGGTTCAGGAACGAAAAGCGATTTTACTTTTAAAGCAAGATCAATTAAACACCAAAATTAAAGAAGTAAAATCGGGAGTTAAATTCGGTGCTATTCTTCCTGCATCGGAGAAAGTTTTAGAAGCGGAAAATTTAAAAATAAAGCAACAACTTATTGAAATACAATTTGATAAAAAACGATTTTTAGAAAATTTAGCGACGCTCACTTTCTATACTTTTGATGAAAATACAATTTTAGAGGAACCCATTTTTCTTAATGAAAATTCAAAAGATACAAATCGTCCAGAATTAAAATTATTCGATTTGCAAAACGAACAAATTGAAGTTTCAAAAGAGGTAATTTCTAAAAATAATTTACCAAAAATAAATGCTTTTGGTCAGGCAGGTTTCGGAAATCCAGGTTTGAATATGTTGGATAATTCATTTCAAACCTTTTATATGGTAGGTTTAAAAGCCAATTGGAATGTGTTTGATTGGAATAAATCCAAGATCGAAAAACAAGTGCTTTCGGTTTCGGCAGACATCGTTTCAACAGAAAAGGAAACATTTTTGCTAAACAACAACTTGCAATTGCAAGAAATGGAAAACGAAATTAGTAAAACAGAAAGTATCTTAAAAACAGATTCTGATATTATAGATTTACGCGAATATGTTGTTAAATCGGCTGACGAGCAATTAAAAAACGGGGTAACAACTTCTTCGGAATATTTGGTAGAATTGACGAATTTATACGAATCAAAAACCAATCAAAAACTACATGTAATTCAATTGGCTTTGGCGAAAGCGAATTATCAAGTAACAAAGGGAAGCCCCGTAACCCCCAAAGCGGGAACCAATTAGTAATGTAGCTAACTAAATATTATTTATTACCAACCATAACCAACGGTTTCAACCGTTGGAATATTGAAAAAAAGCATTGCATTTCCAACCATAACCAACGGTTTCAACCGTTGGAATATTTAAAAACTCAAAATAATGAAATAATATGAAAAAAATAATCACATTCCTAATGCTTGCAAGTCTATTTTCTTGTAATAAAAACAACGACAAAGCCGATGGTTACGGAAATTTTGAAGCTACCGAAGTTACTATTTCGTCACAAGCCAATGGAAATATCGAATATTTAAATCTCGAAGAAGGTGCTGTTCTCGAACCTAAAATCCAAGTTGGTTTGGTTGATACAACCCAATTGTATTTCAATAAACAGCAATTAATTGCTTCAAAAAGCACTGTTTTTTCGAAATCTAAAAACGTAATATCGCAAAGAAGTGTTTTGCAAGAACAGCTCAAAACTACTTTGATTGAGAAAAATAGAATCCAAAATATGTTTGTCGAAAATGCAGCTACAAAACGTCAAGTAGACGAAATCATTGGTAAAGTAAATGTTTTAATGGAACAAATACAAAGTGTAGAAACTCAAAATGCACCAATCCTAAACGAGATAAAAACGATTGATGTTCAAATCGAAAAAATTAGCGATCAAATCGAAAAAAGTAAAATTATCAATCCTATAAAAGGAACGGTTTTAGCCAAATATGCGGAACCAAATGAAGTGACAGCTTTTGGAAAACCACTTTATAAAATTGCAGATATTTCTGAAATGACTTTGCGTGTTTACATAAGCGAAACCCAATTATCAAAAATAAAAGTAGGTCAAAATGTAACCGTAAAAATTGATTCGGATAAAGAAATGAAGTCCTTTTCAGGAACGATTTCTTGGATATCTTCATCGGCTGAATTTACGCCAAAAGTGATTCAAACTAAGGAAGAACGAGTGAATTTAGTGTATGCTGTAAAAGTGAAAGTAAAAAACAATGGAACCTTAAAAATAGGAATGCCAGCTGAAATGTGGATTAAATAATTGTCTTTTTGTCAAGTCGAGCGCAGTCGAGACTAAGTGATTGATTTCGACTGCGCTCAATCTGACAGGGTTTCCAAGGAAAAATGATTGAAATTATGATTAAATCATATTAAATATGAGCATTAAAGTCCATAACATATCAAAATCCTACAACAAAATCAGCGCCATTGATTCCATTTCTTTTGAAGTAAAAGAAGGTGAATTGTTCGGATTGATTGGTCCTGACAGAGCGGGGAAAACTACCATTTTTAGGATTCTCACCACGCTTTTGCTTGCCAATGAAGGTTCAGCAACTGTTGCGGGTTTTGATGTGGTTTTGGATTATAAATCCATTCGGAATTCCGTGGGCTATATGCCAGGAAAATTTTCTTTGTATCAGGATTTGACTGTGGAAGAAAACTTAAACTTTTTCGCAACCATTTTTGGAACTACGATTGAAGAAAATTATGATTTAATCAAGGACATTTACATTCAAATTGAGCCTTTCAAAACAAGAAGGGCAGGAGCGCTTTCGGGTGGAATGAAACAGAAATTGGCTTTGTGTTGCGCTTTGATTCACAAACCAACCGTTTTATTTCTGGACGAACCCACCACGGGCGTTGATCCCGTTTCTCGAAAAGAATTTTGGATTATGCTCAAGCGATTACAGGAAAAAGGAATCACAATTTTAGTTTCTACACCTTATATGGATGAGGCGGCTTTATGCGATCGAATTGCTTTAATTCAGAAAGGATCCATTTTAAAAATCGACAAACCAGCAACTATTATAAAGGATTACAAGAAAATAATTTACGATATAAAAGCCAAAAATACGCATCAATTGATTCAGGATTTGAAGAATTATCCAAGTCAATACAGCGTTTTTGCCTTTGGAGAATACATTCATTATATTGATAAAAATGATAACTTTAATCCAATAAATTTGCGAAATTATCTGGAACAACAAGAACATAAAGAAATCGAAATTCGGGTTTCAAACCCAACAATTGAAGATATATTTATGGATTTGTAAAAAGTAAACACAGATTCCACAAATTCACACAGATTTATTTGTTGAATCGAATAGAAAAATAATCGATTTATATTCTGTGAAAATCAGGAAAATCTGTGTTAAATAAACTTTTAGGTTTACAAAATGAACAAAGAAAAAATAATAGAAGTACAAAATTTAACCAAGCAATTTGGCAGTTTTACGGCTGTTAATAGTATTTCTTTTGAGGTATATAAAGGAGAGATTTTTGGTTTTCTGGGTGCCAATGGTGCTGGAAAAACGACGGCTATGAAAATGCTAATTGGGATTTCAAAACCTACTTCTGGTGAAGCATTGGTAGCAGGATTTGACGTAAAAACCAATACCGAAATGGTCAAGAGAAGCATTGGTTATATGAGTCAAAAATTCTCGATGTACGACGATTTAACAATTAAAGAAAATATCTCTTTTTTTGGAGGAATTTATGGATTATCCAAAGCAAGAATCAAAGAAAAAACAGCACAATTGGTGTCGGAATTAGGACTTGAAGATGCAATTGATAAATTGGTAGGTTCGCTACCATTGGGTTGGAAACAGAAATTGTCTTTTTCGGTTGCCTTATTGCACGAGCCTAAAATCGTCTTTTTAGATGAGCCAACAGGCGGAGTGGATCCAATAACCAGACGACAATTTTGGGAAATGATTTATGCCGAAGCCAATAAAGGAACTACCATTTTTGTGACTACACATTATATGGACGAAGCCGAATATTGCGACCGCGTTTCCATTATGGTCGAAGGAGTTATTGAAGCTCTTGATTCGCCAAAAAACTTAAAAACCAAGTATAATGTGGCGTCTATGAACGATGTTTTTCTGAAATTAGCACGAAACGTGGAAGCCCCCTAACCCCCGAAGGGGGAATAAAAAGAACCTTCGAGATTTTGTGTCTTTGTGGTTAAAAAATAAAAAAATGAAAAGATTCATCGGTTTTGTAACAAAAGAATTCTATCACATTTTTCGTGATAAACGAACTATGTTCATCCTTTTTGGAATGCCAATTGCCCAAATTATGTTGTTTGGTTTCGCCATTACAAACGAAATCAACAACGTAAATATTGCCATTTTGGATAAATCTCAGGATTCCGAAACACATAAAGTTATTGCTAAAATAAGTGCTTCCAACTATTTTAAAATCAATGAAGCGATAACCAATGAAAACCAAATCGAAAGTGTTTTCAAAAAAGGAAAAGTAAAAGCCGTTTTGGTATTTGAAAAAGATTTTATCAAAAATATGCAAACGCAAAAACAAGCTAAAATCCAAGTCATTACAGACGCTACAGATCCAAATGTTGCCAATACAATCACCAATTACATCAATGCAATTTTGCTGAATTACACCCAAGAAATCAATAAAAATAACACGCCAAGTCACCAAATACAAACGCAAACCCAGCTCTATTACAATTCCGAATTAAAAAGCGTTTTCACCTTTGTTCCCGGAGTAATGACCATAATTTTGATGCTCGTTTCGGCAATGATGACGTCCATTTCCATCACCCGCGAAAAAGAATTAGGCACGATGGAAGTCCTTTTAGTTTCGCCCATAAAACCGTTTCAAGTCATCATCGGAAAAGTATTTCCATACATCTTTTTGTCCATAATCAACGCCGCAATCATCCTACTTTTAGGCTTTTTTGTGTTCAAAATGCCCGTCGAAGGAAACCTGTTTCTATTGGCTTTCGAAAGCGTTTTATTCATCACCACGGCACTTTCTTTGGGCATCTTAATTTCGACCGTTTCCAATTCGCAACAAACCGCAATGATGCTCTCTTTAATGGGATTAATGCTGCCCGTAATCATACTTTCAGGCTTCATTTTCCCCATTTCCAGTATGCCGCTGCCCTTGCAAATTATGAGTAATATTATCCCCGCCAAGTGGTTCATCATCATCATCAAAGCCATATTACTCAAGGGAGCAACGCTAAATGTAATCTGGAAAGAGACCTTAATTCTTATCGGAATGACGGTTTTTTTCATCGCCATAAGCATCAAAAAATATAAAATAAGATTAGAATGATTTTTAGGAGCTATTTCCTGCTTTCCGTTACAATCTTTTGGTTTTTAAAGAAAAAACCAAAAGGATTTTCACTGCAATCAGGGCTATGAAATCCCGGAATAAATATCCTGCAAGGTTTTTTTTTAACCTTGTAGGTATAAAATAAAGATTCAAAAACACCTACAAGGTTTCGGAAACCTTGCAGGAAAACAGAAATTATGAAAACAATACGCTTCATCGTCCAAAAGGAATTCCGCCAAATCTTTAGAAATAAAGCAATGCTTCCTATTATATTTGTATTGCCTTTATTGCAATTGCTAATTTTATCGAATGCCGCCAGTTTTGAAATCAAAAACATTAAGTTTTCCTATATCGATAACGACCATTCTGCGGCTTCCAGAGAATTAATCTCGAAATTCCAAGCCTCTAATTATTTCAATATCATCGAAAGTTTTCCTTCTAAAAAAGAAGCCGATTTTCAAATGCAAACCGGAAAAGTCGATGTCATTCTTGAAATCCCAAATCATTTCGAACGCGATTTAATCAAAGAAAACGGAACCAATTTATCCGTAAGCATTAACGCCATTGACGGAGCTGCGGCAGGAGTGGAGAATGTGTATATTTCGCAAATCATAAATGGTTTTAATCAAAAAATCCAAACCCAATTGTATCAATACAACGAAGTCGATTACGTGCGACCAGTTACTATTGTTACGATTCCTTCCTTTTGGTACAACAATACACTGAATTATAAAACCTTTATGGTTCCTGGAATTTTGGTGTTATTGGTTACTATGCTCACACTTTTTTTATCGTCTATGAATGTCGTTCGCGAAAAGGAAATTGGCACTTTAGAACAAATCAATGTAACGCCCATCAAGAAATACCAATTCATTGTTGGGAAATTGTTTCCGTTTTGGGTTTTGGGATTAGTCATTTTGACTGTGGGTTTAATTATTGCCAAAGTTGTTTTCAGCGTTCCTATATTAGGAAACATTGGCTTGATTTATTTCTTTACTGCGGTTTATTTATTGGTAATTCTTGGTATTGGATTAATCATTTCCAACCATTCCGACACGCAACAACAAGCGATGTTTATAGCTTGGTTTTTCTCGGTGGTTTTCATCTTGATGAGCGGATTATTCACACCAATTGAAAGTATGCCAGTTTGGGCACAAAATTTAACTTTGCTAAATCCAATCCGGTATTTTGTGGAAATTATCAGAATGGTTATGCTGAAAGGTGCTACGTTTTCGGATATTTCAAGACCGTTTTTCATAATTGTTTTCTATGCTTTTGCCTTGAATGGAATTGCGGTTTGGAGTTATAAAAAAGTAAATTAGGTTACTGGTTTATGTTGAATTTAATTTCTTTTAAAAAATATTTCCTTATGTAACACTTGTTACTGTGCACCTTTATTTGCTAATATATCTTTGCCTTATAATTCAGATAAAACAATTATGAGGAAATTAAATGTACTATTGCTTTTAGGAACTATTTCTATATCGACTTTGGGTTTTGGTCAAGATACGTTGGCTATTTCCAAGAAAGATATTTGGCAAAAAGCTTCCGATAAAAACTTGCAAATCAAGATTGCAAATCAGGAATTAAAATCGGCACAAGCGGATTACAGACAATCGAACGCACTTTTTTTGCCTACTATTTCTGCTTCGCACACCGCAATGTCAACTACAAATCCTTTGATGGCTTTTGGTTCTAAACTGAATCAAGAAATTCTTTCGGCATCGGATTTTAATCCTGCGTTATTGAATGATCCTGCCAAAACCAAGAACTTTGCTACTAAAATTGAAGTTTTACAACCCTTAATTAATGTAGATGGTTTGTATGGACGACAAGCGGCTAAATTTAAAATGGAAGCCTATCAATTGCAAACAGAACGTACCAAAGAATATTTGCAATTAGAAGTAAATAAGGCTTTTATGCAATTGCAATTGGGTTATAAAGCGGTAAAAGTTTTAGAAAAAGCAAATAAAACGGCTGATGCCAATTTGAAACTGATTGAAAACTATTTCAAGCAAGGAATCCTTCAGAAAACTGATTTGTTGTCGGTTCAGGTTCGTGTAAATGAAATTAAAAATCAGTTGCAATATGCCAAAAGTAACGTGCAAAACGCCTCGGATTATTTAGCGGTTCTATTGAATGAAGATCCAACGAATAAGATCTACAAACCTCTTGAGGAATTAGAAAATACGATTGTAACGGAAACTATAAACACCACACTTTCAGAAAATAGGAAAGACATCCAAGCGATGTCGAAATCTTCTGGAGCCTACCAGAAAATGTATGTTTCCAGCAAAATGAATTTCTTGCCGAGATTGAATGCTTTTGGTAGTTATGAATTGTATGACAGAACCCTTTTTGGAACTGCTGCAAAAGGTTATTTGGTTGGAATGCAATTGTCATTGAATGTGTTTGATGGTTATAAATCGATTGGAAAAATGGAAAAAGCCAAAGCAGAATTCCAAAAGTCGGAAATCGAAATGCATCAATATAAATCGCAAAGCCAATTGGAATTAAACAAAACCAATCGTCTTTTGAAAGATGCCGAAAACAAAGTGAATCTTTCGAAATTGGCTTTGGAACAATCGCAAGAAGCGTACCGAATTCGCAGCAATCGTTTTACACAAGGATTAGAAAAAACTACCGATTTATTGCAATCAGAAACTCAAACGGCTCAAAAAGAATTGGAATTTTTACAGGCGGTTTTCGAATATAATTTTACACAACAGTATTTACAATTTTTAACGAAGTAAGCATTTCTCCTCTCCTGCAAGGTTTCCAAAACCTTGTAGGTATGAGAACAAAACGATACCTACAAGGTCAAAAAAAGACCTTGCAGGATAAGAACCAACAAAACAAATAAAAATATGAAAAAAATAATCACAATACTCACAATTTCTTCCCTTTTATTAGTTGCCTGCGGAAAGGAAAACAAAGAAGCTTTAGTAAATGAACCTGCAATTGCTGTAAAAGTAAGTGGGATTTCAGAAAACAATAACAGTCCTTTTGTAACGGCAAGTGGAAAAATTGAAGCCGAAAACAGTGCCAACTTAAGTACTAGAATGATGGGTTTTGTAACAAAAATTCACGTTCAAGTAGGACAAAAAGTCAATGCGGGACAATTATTAGTAAGCATCAATAATTCTGATTTGCAAGCTAAAAAAGCACAAGTAGATGCTAGTATTTTGCAAGCCACTGCTGGGTATAACAATGCTAAAAAAGATTACGATCGATTTGTGAATTTGTTCAAGCAACAAAGTGCTTCTCAAAAAGAATTGGACGATATGACGGCGCGTTACGAAATGGCAAAAGCGGGTTTAGAAGGAGCAAAGCAAATGCGTAACGAAGTGATTGCACAGTTTTCGTATTCGAATATTACAGCTCCGTTTTCTGGAGTGGTGACCAATACTTTTGTAAAAGAAGGTGATATGGCGAATCCTGGAATGCCTTTAGTAAGTGTTGAAGGCGCTTCGAGATTGCAAGTTACAGCAATGGTTTCGGAAAATGATATTGCTACTATCAAAAAAGGAATGGCCGTGAATGTATTGGTAAAATCTTCAAATAAAAATGTAAACGGAAAAGTAAGCGAAGTAAGTTCGTCGGCTACGAATACAGGAGGACAATATTTAGTGAAAATTAATTTAGATAAAACAGACGCTTCTATTTTGTCAGGAATGTTTGTAAATGTTCAATTTCCAGTGGCTAATAAAGTGGAAACTATATCAAATGAAATGGTTTTAATTCCCGAAACTACTTTGGTAAAACAAGGACAATTATCTGGGATTTATACTGTAGGAACAGGGAATGTTGCTATTTTGAGATGGTTGCGAATCGGAAAAACTTTTGGTAGTCAGGTGGAAGTTTTATCAGGATTATCGGCTATGGAAAATTATATTGTTTCAGCAGATGGGAAGTTGTATAACGGAGTGAAGGTAATCCCATCCCCAGCCCTTCCCGAAGGGAAGGGAGACGAGAGTTCACAAAAATTGTAAATTAAATTAGTATTAACTTATAAAATCACCCCGTTCAATTCCCCCTTTGGGGGTTAGGGGGCTATTATCATGCAAGAAGGTATATCAGGTAAAATTGCACAGTTTTTCATCAATTCGAAATTAACCATTTTATTGATGGTTGGTTTGATGATTATTGGAGTTTATAGTTCATTTTTGATTCCGAGAGAGGAAGAGCCACAGATTATTGTTCCGATGGCCGACGTAATGGTGGGTTATCCAGGAGCGAGTCCGAGTGAAGTGGAAAGTCGTGTTGCGAAGCCTTTAGAGAAAATTATTTCGAATATAAAAGGCGTGGAGCACGTGCATACGATGGCTATGAACGGTCAGGCGATGTTGATTGTTCAGTTTTTTGTGGGACAAGACGTGGAGCGTTCGTATGTGAAATTGTATGACGAATTGGCGAAACACGAAGATATGTTTCCAAAAGGCGTTTACAAACCAGTGGTAAAAACGCGTTCGATTGATGATGTTCCAATGCTTGGAATTACACTTTGGAGCGATAAAATGGACGATTTTCAGTTGCGTCAAATTGCGGAAGAAGTAACTTCGGAAGTAGAGAAAGTAAAAGACGTTGCCATTACCAGAGAAATTGGTGGTCGAAATAGAGAACTAAAAGTGATTCTTGACAAAGATAAAATGGCCGAAAATGGCGTGGATGCTTTGGGAATTATGCAAATGATTCAGGCGAATAACGGAAGTTCTCAGTCGGGTAGTTTTGTGAAAAACGACCAAGAATATTTGGTTACCACAGGGAAGTTTTTATCGTCTTCGGAAGATGTGGAAAGCTTGGTTGTTGGGGTGAATAAAAACAGACCCGTTTACTTAAAACAAGTGGCAAAGGTTGAAGATGGTGCTTCGACACCAAGAAGTTATGTGTCTTTTGGATACGGAAAAGCGAATGAAAAATTCAAAACCGCTAAATCAGAATATCCAGCAGTTACGATTTCGATAGGAAAAGTAAAAGGGGCTGATGCGATGAAAATTTCAGCTAAAATTATTGATAAAGTTGAGCAATTAAAGAAGAGTTTAATTCCAAATGATGTTCACGTAGAAGTGACACGTAATTATGGAGAAACGGCTTCGGATAAAGTAGGAGAGTTGTTACTGCACTTGGGAATTGCCATTATTGCCGTTACCTTTTTGGTGATGTTAGCTATGGGATGGCGCGGTGGATTGGTGGTGTTTTTCTCTGTTCCGTTGACATTTGCTTTGACTTTATTTGCTTATTATTTATTGGGATATACGCTAAATAGAATTACACTTTTTGCCTTGGTTTTCGTGGTAGGAATTGTGGTCGATGACAGTATTATCATTGCCGAAAATATGCACCGTCATTTCAAAATGAAGCGATTGCCGTTTAAACAAGCAGCAATTTATGCGATAAATGAAGTAGGAAATCCAACGATTTTAGCAACATTTACCGTTATTGCAGCGATACTTCCAATGGCGTTTGTGTCAGGAATGATGGGACCTTATATGAGTCCGATGCCGATTGGTGCTTCGATTGCAATGATTTTATCTTTGTTTGTGGCTTTGACCGTGACGCCTTATTTGGGGTATCATTTATTACAGGAAAAAGAATCGCAAGAACATAAAGTAGCCGAAGGTTTAGAAACGAGTTGGATTTACAAAATATACAATAAATTAGAGCATCCCTTTTTGGAAAGTAGTATGAAAAGACGTGTTCTTTTAGGAATTACTGTTTTGTTACTGATAGGTTCTGTGACGATGTTTTTCACTAAATCGGTTGTGGTAAAAATGTTGCCATTCGATAATAAAAACGAATTCCAAGTGGTGGTTGATATGCCCGAAGGAACTACTTTAGAACGAACTGCGGCGGTGACTAAAGAAATTGCACAGTATTTATCGACTAAACCCGAAGTGGTAGATTATCAGAATTATATTGGGACATCGGCACCGATTACTTTCAACGGATTAGTGCGTCATTATGATTTGCGTGGGGGAAGTAATATGGCTGATATTCAGGTAAATTTATTGCATAAAGACGAAAGAAAAATGCAAAGTCACCAAATTGCAAAAGAGATGCGTCCTGAAATTCAGAAGATTGCTAAGAAATATGGTGCAAATGTAAAAATTATCGAAGTTCCGCCAGGACCTCCTGTTTTATCCACTTTGGTAGCTGAAATTTACGGTCCTAATTATAAAGATCAGATAAAAGTAGCCCATCAGGTGAAAGATATTTTGGAAAAAACATCTGATATTGTTGATATTGATTGGATGGTTGAAGACAATCAAACAGAATATAAATTAGAAGTTGATAAGGAAAAAGCGATGTTGAACGGTATTGCACCGCAGCAAGTGGTTGGAAACTTAACGTATTTACTAAAAGAATATCCTGTTTCAAATTTGTATGACGAAAATTCAAATGACAATGTTGGGATTGTACTTTCGCTTGACGATAAAGACAAAACGAGCTTGCAAGACATTCAAAATTTGAAAATAAAAGGAAGCCAAGGAAATATGATTCCCGTGAGTGATTTGGTAAAAGTAAAAATTGATACTTTACAGAAAACCATTTACAGAAAAGATCAAAAACGCGTGGTTTATGTAACGGCTGATATGGCTGGTGGATTAGAAAGTCCTGTTTATGCTATTTTGGGAATGAACGAGAAATTGGCTAAAATGAACGTTCCAAAAGGCTACAAAGTCAATGAATTATATATGGAACAACCTTCAGATGAAAGTGATTTCACCGTAAAATGGGATGGAGAATGGCAAATTACTTTGGAAGTTTTCCGTGATTTGGGTGTGGCATTTATGGTCGTAATCGTAATTATTTATATGCTGATTGTGGGTTGGTTTCAAAACTTCAAAACACCAATTGTGATGATGCTTGCCATTCCATTATCGTTAATCGGAATTGTATTTGGACACTGGTTATTGGGTGCGTTTTTTACAGCCACTTCTTTTATTGGAATGATTGCTTTGGCTGGAGTTATGGTTCGAAATTCGGTATTGCTGATTGATTTTATCGAAATCCGATTGAATGAAGGAGTTCCTTTGAAACGTGCAATTATTGAAGCGGGAGCGGTAAGAACTACACCAATTTTATTGACAACGGGAGCGGTAGTTATTGGAGCTTCGATCATATTATTTGACCCGATATTTCAAGGATTGGCTATTTCGTTAGTGTTTGGAGCTGTAGTTTCAACAATATTAACCTTATTAGTGGTGCCAATTATATATTACATAACGGAGCGTAAAAAATGGGAAAAATAAAAATAGTTTAAAGTCTAAGGTTTAAAGTTGCAGAACCTTAAACCTAAACTTTGAACCTTAAACCTTAAACAAAAAATATATGAAACTACTTATCATAACAGCAATCAAAGAATTTGAAAAAGATGTGTTGAAAATCCTTAAAAAAGGGGAGGTAAAGACCTTTAGTTTCAAAGAAGTAAAAGGATTCAAGGATTTATCAGAAGAAGCGATGGAAAGCAATTGGTTTGCATCCGAAATGAATATCAACGAATCGATTTTGTTTTATGCCTTTGTAAAAAAGGAAAATGTAGATGCCGTTTTCGAATTGGTCAAAACATTTAATGAGCAACAAGAATCGATGTCGCACATCCATTTGGCTTCATTGAATATAGAAAAATCAAATTAATAAATAAAGTATCTCGGGACAAAGCCATAAAAGGTAATGGTAAATTTTAACACAGATTTCACAGATTTCCACAGATTCAATTAATAGAAAATCTAAAAAAAATGTGACAAAAATTCGGGGAAATAAAAATATTTTGCTTCGATAAATTTAAAAAAGTCAAAAATCTGTGAAAATCTGTGAAATCTGTGTCAAAAAAAAGAAAACGAAGCAAAGCTTCGGAAAATAAATCAAATTAATAATCTAAATAAGAGGACGAGATTGCTTCGTGCCTCGCAATGACACATTATGAAAAATAGAATCGTTAGAGGAATCGCAGGAAGTTTTATATTGATAAGCATCATTTTATCAATTTATGTAAACCAAAATTGGTTGTGGTTTACCGTATTTGTGGGAGCCAATTTATTACAATCTTCCCTAACCAAATGGTGTTTGATGGATGATATCTTAACCAAATTAGGCGTGAAGGATTAATCCTAAAATCATTCATTTAATAACTTTCTGCCGGAAACTTTTACAGTTTTAACTTTTAAACTTATATTTGTTTCAAACAACAAGTTATGGCAGGAAATAGTTTTGGAACACTCTTTAAATTAACCACTTTTGGCGAATCCCACGGAGACGCTTTGGGTGGAATTATAGATGGTTGTCCCGCAGGAATAACTTTGGATTTCGATGCTATTCAATACGAAATGACCCGCAGAAAACCTGGTCAATCGGCAATTGTAACGCAACGAAAAGAAGATGATGAGGTACAATTTTTATCAGGTATTTTTGAAGGTAAAACCACGGGAACTTCTATCGGTTTTATCATTCCAAATACCAATCAAAAATCGGATGATTATTCAGATATAAAAAATACGTATCGTCCTAGTCACGCCGATTATGTCTATGAAAAAAAATATGGTTTGCGCGATTATCGTGGTGGTGGCCGTAGCTCAGCTCGCGAAACTGCCAGTAGAGTAGTGGCGGGAGCAGTTGCAAAACAGTTGCTTCCCAACATCAAAATCAATGCTTTTGTATCTTCCGTAGGAACTATTTTCTTAGATAAACCTTATCAAGATTTGGATTTTTCCAAAACCGAATCCAATCCTGTTCGTTGTCCGGACGAGGCAACTGCGGCAAAAATGGAAGAACTTATTCGCGATATTCGCAAACAAGGCGATACTATTGGAGGAACAATTACCTGCGTTTTACAAAATGTTCCGTTGGGTTTAGGCGAACCCGTTTTCGATAAATTACACGCCGATTTAGGCAAAGCAATGCTTTCAATCAATGCCGTGAAAGGCTTTGAATATGGCAGCGGTTTTTGTGGCGCACAAATGAAAGGCAGCGATCACAACGATTTATACAATCCTGATGGTACAACAAAAACCAATTTATCAGGGGGAATTCAAGGCGGAATCTCGAACGGAATGGACATTTATTTCCGTGTTGCCTTCAAGCCCGTCGCCACTTTAATCCAAAAACAAGAAGTCTTAGACAATCAAGGGAATATCGTCGAATTACAAGGAAAAGGGCGTCACGATCCGTGTGTGCTTCCCCGTGCAGTGTCTATCGTTGAAGCTATGGCAGCAATTGTACTCGCTGATTTCTATTTAATTAACAAAATTTATCAATAGTTTTATTAGAAGCTAATCCTGCTTTCCGTTGCAATCATTTTTCAAAAACAGCATTTTTGTAACAAGTAAAAAGAGCTTCTAAAGTCGCTTTTTTACTCTAACAAAAATTGCCGTTTTCTTAAAAAATAATTTCCACTTTTATCAGGGCTATCACAAAAATCCAATTTAATATGAACAATCCCGAATCTCAAAAACAATCTCTAAAAGGAAACCTAACCTTTCAAATCCTAATCGCAATGCTTTTAGGCGGAATACTTGGAATCATAATTCACAACAACCTCACTGAAAGCGGTGCAAAAGAATTTAGTGGCTACATCAAATTACTCGCAACCATCTTCATCCGATTGGTGCAAATGATTATTTCGCCTTTGGTATTTTCAACATTAGTCGTTGGAATTGCAAAACTTGGCGACATCAAATCTGTGGGTAGAATTGGAGGAAAAGCAATGGGTTGGTTTTTTACAGCGTCCTTTATTTCATTATTAATTGGAATGTTTTGGGTAAATGTTTTGAAACCAGGCGAAGGATTGAATTTATCCAATATCGACGTAACCACAGCAAGCGAAGTTACCGAGAAAACACAAGCATTTTCAGCACAAAACTTCATCGAACACATTATTCCTAAAAGTATTGTGGAAGCAATGGCAACAAATGAAATCCTACAAATCGTAATTTTCTCTATCTTTTTTGGATTGGCAGCAGCCGCAATTGGCGACAATTCAAAACCAGTTGTAAATGCCTTAGATAAATTATCGCACATCGTTTTGAAAATGGTAAATTATGTAATGAAATTCGCCCCAATAGGAGTTTTTGGAGCCATTGCGGGAGTTTTTGCTATTCGAGATTTCAACGAATTATTATTTACCTACGCCAAATTTTTCGGTTCCTTTTTAGTCGGAATTTCAACACTTTGGCTTGTTTTGATTTTGGTAGGATACATTTTCCTAAAATCAAGAATGAGTATTTTGCTAAAAAGAATAGTAAGCCCAATCGTTATCGCCTTTAGCACCACAAGTTCCGAAGCGGTATTTCCAAAACTAACCGAAGAACTAGAACGTTTTGGCATAAAAGACAGAATCGTCTCGTTCATGCTGCCCCTCGGCTATTCCTTCAACCTCGACGGAAGTATGATGTACATGACTTTTGCGAGCATTTTTATCGCTCAAGCGTATGGAATCTCTTTGGATTTACCAACACAATTCACCATGCTTTTTGTTCTAATGCTCACCAGCAAAGGGATTGCAGGAGTTCCAAGAGCGAGTTTGGTGGTCGTTGCTGCAACTTGTGGAATGTTCAAAATTCCCATTGAAGGCATTGCATTAATCCTTCCAATCGACCATTTTTGCGATATGTTCCGCAGTGGAACCAATGTTTTAGGAAATGCTTTGGCAACTTCTGTAGTTGGAAAATGGGAAGAAAAAGACTAATTTCAAGTAGCTTATTTTTATTTTTTTAGGAGCACAACTTTTCAATTTCAACTCACGATTCTACCCGCTATTCGCTGTATCCACGCCCAAAAGCGTGGGATATCGCTTCTATCGGGGCTACCAATTCACGTTTATATTTTCATAAGAACTTTATCAAAGTAGGGAATGGTTTCTTCGGTTAATCGTTAATTCGGTTATATGGAAAAATCTGAATTTCACCTTCGATTTGTCAATCTGAGTTTATTTCAGATTCTTAATTTAACATTAAAACCACTCTTTTTTTCTTGCCTTTGTGGGGACGAATTGAAAATCCGCCCAATCCGTTGAGGGGACATATCCGAGTGGTCTGGGTTTATCTTTGTGGGTACGAGCGACGCTCGCACTAGCTGGGGATTGATTTCTCCTCGGATACTGAGTATCCAACCTGCCGACGATTGATTTCTCCTCGGATACTCAGTATCCAACCCGCCGACAATCGTTTTCTCCTCGGATACTGAGTATCTGACCCGCCGATGATTGATTTCTCCTCGGATACTGAATATCCAACCTGCCGACGATCGATTTCTTGTTGGATGCCCCTCTGCCGAACACAAGCAAATTAGATTTAGTATATAAGGTTCAAATGCCCTATGCGTTGTGGGACATATCCGAGAGGTCGGATATTTAACCCTTGTTTTGTCAATCTGAATTTATTTCAGATTCTATTTTTATTTTATCAGCAAGGTCAATTAGTTGTCGCATCCGTAATCGTGTTAGAATGTCATTGCGAGGAACGCGGCAATCTCATCACAATTATTTTTTCTTGTATTTGTGGGCACGGATTAAAAATCCGCGCTATCGAAACGGAACATATCTGAGCCATCTGGGTATTTAACCTTTGTTTTGTCAATCTGAATTTATTTCAGATTCTATTTTTAGTTTATTAGCAAGGGCAATTAGTTGTCGCATCCGTAATCGTGTTAGAATAGCATTGCGAGGAATGAGGCAGTCTCATCACAATTATTTTTTCTTGTTTTTTATCATAGAATGCGCTATCGAAACGGAACATATCCGAGCCATCTGGTCAAATGCCCTATGCGTTGTGGGACATATCCGAGAGGTCGGATATTTAACCTTTGTTTTGTCAATCTGAATTTATTTCAGATTCTATTTTTATTTTATTAGCAATGGCAATTAGTTGTCGCATCCGTAATCGTGTTAGAATAGCATTGCGAGGAACGAGGCAGTTTCATCACAATTATTTTTTCTTGTCTTTTTGGGCACGGATTAAAAATCCGCGCTGTCGAAACGGAACATATCCGCACTATCTGGGTTTTTTCTGTCGAAATTGCAATAGAATTGTAAATTTTCACTTTTCTTTATTTAGTTTCCGATTTCACTTTTCAATTGGTTAAATTTTGCTATCTCAAAATATTTTTCATAAGCATAATTTCAATTTTTCAATATCGTTTATATAGTTCCTGTAAGATAGAAAAAATCCCAATTAGTATCATTACTACTATAGCGCGTAATCTAAATATTGATAAAAAATCGCGATAATCTCCTTCTATTTCACATTGTTTAGTTTCATACATATCCCATTTAATAGTTAAAAAGCAAATTATCACAAAAACAATGAAAGTAACAATTAATGTTTCTGTATTTTCATCTTGAATATATTTCATTCTTTGTACTTATTAAAGTTTCATTTAGTAATTTCTACAACTTTCAAGTTTCTGTTGACAAAATCTAATTTTCACGTTTCTACTTGGATATTTTCTTTGCGGAAACAAATACTTCATTTCGTAATGTTGTCTTCTGCGTAATTTCGGCACAACTGACCGCCAACTTGTAAATAGGTCTGACAAAGTCAGACTTATCAACCCAAAATTGGGTCGCTTTGTCTGACAAACATCAGACTTTATTTATTTTTATATGTAGTTTTAAATATTCAATAATGGCTTTGTTTTCCAAAATATAAAAATCATCAAAACAATTATTCCGTTAGCCCCGATTAAGGCGTTATCCTCGCAGCGAAGCGAAGAGATATAGCCGAAAGCGGGAATTGCAATAGCAAAAATTCGGGGACAATTCGATTCAAAAAAAAGAAACATTTATAAATAATAAACCCGACTTGCTATGAAACAAGGCGGGTTTTAGTATTATAGAGTAGTTAAAACTACTGATTTGTAGGTTCTGGTGCTTTTTTCACATTCACGAATAATTCTTGCGAAGATTCGTCCAAATCCATATAAATCTCGTCTCCTGAACTAATTTTATTTGTAATAATTTCTTCTGCAAGAGCGTCTTCAACATATTTTTGAATGGCTCTTTTTAGTGGTCTGGCACCAAATTGTTTGTCAAATCCTTTTTCAGCAATGAACGCTTTGGCACTATCGGACAAATTAAGATTGTAGCCCAATTCTTTAACTCTTGCGTATAATTTTTTCAATTCGATTTCGATAATTAAATCAATATCGTGTTTTTCTAAGGCATTGAAAACAATTACATCGTCAATTCTATTAAGAAATTCGGGTGCAAATGCTTTTTTAAGTGCGTTTTCAATGATGCTTTTCGAATTGTCATCGGCTTGCGAAATTTTAGCAGCTGTTCCAAAACCTACGCCCTGACCGAAATCTTTCAGTTGGCGCGCACCAATATTAGAAGTCATAATGATAATCGTGTTTTTAAAATCGATTTTGCGACCCAAACTATCGGTTAAATAACCGTCGTCTAAAACTTGCAACATCATATTGAAAACATCAGGATGCGCTTTTTCAATTTCATCTAATAATACAACACAATACGGTTTTCTTCTAACTTTTTCGGTTAATTGTCCGCCTTCTTCATAGCCAACGTATCCTGGGGGTGCTCCAACCAATCTTGAAATCGCGAATTTTTCCATATATTCACTCATATCAATTCGTACTAAAGCATCTTCAGAATCGAATAATTCTTTGGCTAAAACTTTGGCTAATTGTGTTTTTCCAACACCAGTTTGTCCCAAGAAAATGAAGGAACCAATTGGTCGGTTTGGATCTTTCAATCCCGCACGATTTCGTTGAATAGAACGTGCGATTTTCATCACCGCTTCGTTTTGTCCAACTACCTTATCCTGAATAAGTTCAGGAAGTCTAGCTAATTTGTTACTTTCAGTTTGTGCAATACGATTTACAGGGATTCCTGTCATCATAGAAACCACATCGGCAACATTATCTTCGGTAACTAAAATACGATTGTTTTTGGCATCTTCTTCCCATTGTTCTTGGGCAATTGCCAAATCTTTTTCGATGCGTTTTTCATCATCACGAAGTTTTGCGGCTTCTTCATATTTCTGTCTTTTAACAACAGAATTTTTCAGTTCACGAACTTCTTCCAATTGACGTTCCAATTCCAAAATTTGTTTTGGCACTTCAATATTGGTAATATGAACACGAGAACCTGCTTCGTCAAGCGCATCAATGGCTTTGTCTGGAAGGAAACGCTCCGACATATATCGGTTTGTTAATTTCACACACGCCTCAATTGCTTCGTCTGTATAAGTTACGTTATGATGGTCTTCGTATTTATTTTTGATATTATTTAATATAGTAATCGTTTCTTCAACAGAAGTTGGTTCGACGATTATCTTCTGGAAACGACGTTCTAAAGCACCATCTTTTTCAATATATTGTCGGTACTCGTCTAATGTTGTTGCGCCAATACATTGAATTTCTCCACGGGCAAGGGCGGGTTTAAACATATTGGAAGCATCCAAAGAACCAGTTGCTCCGCCGGCACCAACAATAGTGTGAATTTCATCAATGAAAAGAATAATATCGTCATTCTTTTCCAATTCATTCATTACAGCTTTCATACGTTCTTCAAACTGTCCACGGTATTTCGTTCCTGCAACAAGGCTAGCTAAATCAAGTGTTACCACACGTTTGTTAAACAAAATTCGAGACACTTTCTTTTGGATAATTCGCAAAGCAAGACCTTCTGCAATAGCAGATTTTCCCACTCCAGGCTCTCCAATTAGCAATGGATTGTTCTTTTTACGGCGGCTCAAAATTTGAGAAACACGCTCGATTTCTTTTTCACGACCAACTACAGGGTCTAATTTTCCTTCTTCGGCCATTTCTGTTAAATCTCTCCCAAAATTATCTAAAACAGGGGTTTTGGATTTTTTGTTTGATTTATTGGCGGGATTATTAAAACTATCGCCTTTTAGACTGTCATCTTGTCCTGAATCTTCATTATAAGATTCGGCTCTTGGTAAATTTTCTAAGAATTCACCTTCAATATTATTTGGTGTCATATTTAGATATTGTTCTTTAGCTGTGTCATAATCAATTTTTAACTTGTTAAGCAGCTTGGTTGTTGGATCATTCTCATTTCGAAGTATGCACAAAAGTAAGTGTGCCGTACTAATTAAGGTGCTTTGAAACACTTTAGCCTCAAGAAAAGTTGTCTTTAATGCTCTTTCCGCTTGACGGGTAAGATGTAAATTTTTCTTTTCATTGTTGAATTCATTCCTTGGATTGGCGGGGCTTAGGATTTCTACTTTTCTACGTAAAAAATCCAAATCAATTGATAAATTATTCAAAATATCAATGGCTGTTCCGTTGCCATCTCTCAAGATACCGAGCATTAAGTGTTCTGTGCCAATGAAGTCGTGACCTAATCGAAAGGCTTCTTCTTTACTGTACGTTATTACATCTTTTACTCTTGGTGAAAAATTATCATCCATATTGTTCTTATTGCTTATTGTAAATTTAGTGAATATTTGTAATAAATACAAAAATCATACCTACTATGTAAGTAATGTCAGCTAAATGACAAAAAAATATCTTATAATGAAAGAGAAATGGAGAATTAATTTATCAACTTTATTGTCTGATAAATTTGTTAATAAATCATCTAAATTTGTGTACGAATTTGCATTAAAAATATTTTATAAAGACTATATTAGCAGGATTTTTTGAAACAAAATAATTTTTAATATAACTATATAATATGTCTGACGGAGAAAAGTTAATTCCTATTAACATAGAAGATGAAATGAAAACAGCTTACATCGATTATTCGATGTCGGTAATTGTATCACGAGCACTTCCAGATGTTAGAGACGGTTTGAAACCTGTACATCGAAGAGTACTTTTTGGAATGCACGAATTGGGGATTACCTCAAAATCTGCCCATAAAAAATCTGCAAGAATTGTAGGAGAAGTTTTAGGAAAGTACCATCCACACGGAGATACTTCTGTTTATGATGCGATGGTTCGTATGGCTCAAGAATGGAGTATGCGTTATCTATTAGTTGACGGACAGGGTAACTTTGGTTCTGTTGATGGCGACAGTCCTGCAGCAATGCGTTATACTGAAGCGAGAATGCGTAAGATTTCGGAAGAGATTATGGCAGATATCGAAAAAGAAACTGTTGATTTTCAATTGAATTTTGATGATACTTTATATGAGCCAAAAGTAATGCCTACAAGAGTTCCAACTTTGTTAATAAACGGAGCTACGGGAATTGCTGTTGGTATGGCTACCAATATGCCACCGCACAATTTAACGGAAGTTATCAATGGAACGTTGGCATATTTAGACAATACCGACATTGAAATTGACGAATTGATGAATCATATTAAAGCCCCAGATTTTCCAACTGGAGGAATAATTTATGGTTATGAAGGTGTTCGTGAAGCATTCAAAACGGGTCGTGGAAGAATTGTAATGAGAGCTAAAGTGAACTTTGAAGAGGTTGACGGAAGAGAATCTATCATTGTAACAGAAATTCCATATCAGGTGAATAAAGCCGATATGATTAAGAGAACGGCTGATTTAGTTAATGACAAAAAAATTGAAGGTATTGCGAATATCCGTGATGAATCGGATAGAAACGGAATGCGAATTGTATATATATTAAAGAGAGATGCTACGCCAAACGTGGTTTTGAATACACTTTATAAATTTACACAATTACAATCTTCTTTTAGTGTAAATAATATTGCCTTGGTGAAAGGGCGTCCGCAAATGTTGAATTTGAAGGATATGATTCACTATTTCATCGAGCACCGTCACGAAGTTGTAGTTCGTAGAACACAATTTGAATTGCGTAAAGCTGAAGAAAGAGCGCATATTTTAGAAGGATTAATTATTGCTTCTGATAATATTGACGAAGTAATTGCTTTAATCCGAAGTTCAAAAAACACAGAAGAAGCAAGAGAAAAATTAGTTGAAAGATTCAAATTATCAGATATTCAATCTCGTGCTATCGTAGAAATGCGTTTGCGTCAGTTAACAGGTCTTGAACAAGATAAGTTGAGAGCTGAATATGATGAATTGATGAAATTAATCGAACATTTGAAAGGATTACTTGCAGATGTAAATTTAAGAACTGCTTTAATCAAAGAGGAACTTGTAGAAATCCGTGATAAATATGGAGATGCGCGTCGTTCTGTAATTGAATATTCAGGTGGCGATGTAAGTATTGAAGATTTAATTGCCGATGAAAATGTAGTAATTACAATTTCTCACGCTGGTTATATTAAACGTACAAATCTTACAGAATACAAAACACAAAATAGAGGAGGAGTTGGGCAAAAAAGTGCGGGAACAAGAGATTTAGATTTCTTAGAACATATGTTTGTGGCAACAAACCACCAATATATGATGTTCTTCACTCAAAAAGGAAAATGTTTCTGGATGCGTGTTTATGAAATTCCAGAAGGTAGCAAAACCGCAAAAGGACGTGCTTTACAAAACTTAATCAACATTGAAAGTGATGATAAAGTGAAAGCATTTATTTGTACACAAGATCTAAAAGATAAAGAATATACAAATAGCCACAACCTTATAATGGTGACTAAGAAAGGTCAAGTTAAGAAAACGTCACTTGATAAATATTCTAAACCTCGTGTAAATGGAGTTGCCGCAATTACTATTAAAGAAGGTGATGAATTATTGGAAGCAAAATTAACAGATGGAAACAGTCAAATTATGATTGCGGTTAAATCTGGTAAAATGGTTCGTTTTGAAGAAAGCAAAACCCGTCCAATGGGAAGAACAGCTTCTGGAGTTCGTGGAATTACATTAAGAGATGAATCTGATGAAGTAATCGGAATGGTTTCTGTGAATGATATGAGTAGTGAAATACTTGTTGTTGCAGAAAATGGTTATGGAAAACGTTCAAGCATTGACGAATATAGAATTACCAATCGTGGTGGAAAAGGAGTGAAAACCCTTAATATCACTGAGAAAACAGGTAAATTAATTTCTATTAACGCTGTAACTGATGCCGATGATTTAATGATTATCAACAAATCTGGATTGACCATTAGAATGGCAGTTGAGGATTTGAGAGTAATGGGTCGTGCAACACAAGGTGTGAAACTGATTAACATTAAAGGAAATGATTCCATCGCCGCTGTAACTAAAGTAATGAAAGACGATGTAGTTGAAGAAGTTCTTGATGAAGATGGAAATGTTATTGAAGTAGAAGCTATCGAAAGAGTGAAACCAGTACTAGAAATTCTTGAAGATGAAGAAGGCGCTACTGATGATGACGATGATGACGATGATGAAGTTTCCGAAGACGATGATGCGGATTCTGACGATGAATCTGACGACGATAGTGAAGAATAAATAATAATAAAATTGAATTATGAAAAGTAAATTAATACTAATTGTATCAGCAATGTTGCTTTCTGTAGTAACTTATGCTCAAAAAGACGAGTTAAAAACGCTTAAAAAAATATATGCGAGGGAGAAAACTTCGGATGCAGATATGGCGGAATATAAAGCAACTTTATCAAAAGTAGAACCGTTAATTGCTAGTTCTACAGAAGATGATAAAGTTTATTTTGAATTTTATAAAGCAGTATCACCAGTTTTGGAATTGAATTTAGTTTTGTCAAAGCCAGAAAATTTGAACAATCTAGGTTTAATAACCAAATATCTAACAGTTGAAAATGTCAATCAATTGGTTTCAAACTTAAATGCTACTTTGGATTATGAAAAAAAGTCGGGAAAACAGGTTTACACTAAAAAAATCGAAGAAACGGTAATATCATTCAAACCAATGTTAGTAAATTTTGCAGT
>CANFVB010000008.1 GCA_947450355.1 Bacteroidota bacterium | reverse complement strand
CTTATTTTGAATTGGTCACACAATTGTGAAAATAATGTTTCAATTCTTTTTCTTGATTTTCTGAAGATATAAGGTTGTGGCTTATAGTCTTTTTGATTTATTCTTTTTGGTGTTTCTAATTTGACATTTACTGTTTGAAACAAATCTAATTGAATGCTTTGAGATAAATAACCTCTATCACCAAGTAACACACAATCAGACATTTGTTGTTTTATATTCTTCAAAAAATGAACATCGTGAACTTCTGCTTTTGTAATATCTAATGAGTGGAAAATTCCATTTATTGAACAGACTCCGTGTAATTTGTATCCGTAGAACCAATTGTTTTGAGAAGCACAAAACCCTTTTGAAGGAGCAGTTTCAAAATCATTTTTGCAGATTTTAATTCTCCTGTGACGAGCAAATTTACAAATCTCCAACGGCATACTATCTACGATGAAATAATCTTCAAATTCTAAAAAACGTGATGCTAATTTTGTTCTTACTTCTTCTAAAAACAAAAATAATTTTCTTCGTCTTTTATTAAATTGACTTCGCTCAATTAAATTTGGAATTTGACTAACATCAATCAATTTAAACAATGAGTTTTCACTATCAATGGACATAAATTCAGCCGTTAAACTCAGTGCAACTACTTCTAAATCAGACATTTTTTGGCTTCTGCCAACGCCAGATTTATATTCCAATTCACAATTCAAAGAACTTATAACTTCTAAAACTCTTAAATAATTTTTCACTATATTTGACATAAATATTGGTTTGTTTAGCGACTTCAAGATACTGAATTTCAGTGTCTTGACCAATATTTATTCTATTTTTTTCACTTTAAATAATTACACCCAACGGGTTAATATTAATAAAAGGTACTTTCTTAAACGTGTAAACAATACTAAAACTTATATTCTTGACATAGAAAAACCAAGCGTTAAAATCAATCTGTTTCTAAACACCAATTTTTAAACAAGCGATTTAATAAACAAACTAAATATTCCAAAAAGTCATGTGTTGTATATTTTTAAATATCATTCAAAAATAAAGTTCTCTCACTTTAGGAAAATAATACGCATTCAAAAAACCATTCTACTAATAGAGGAAGGTTATCTAAAAAAAGATACGATGGAGTCATTGGCTTCTGTGGCTGGATTTACATCCTATAGTTCCTTCTTTAAAAGCTTCAAATCGATAACGGGAGTTTCTCCTCAAGAGTATGTTAGGGATTAGTCTAAGGTTACCACATTTTTTACTTCTCAGGGATAGTTTATCGCTTTGTCAGGACGATACATATATTTTACCGCGGTAAATGAATCAAGTTACCGCGGTAAATTAAGTAAGTTACCGCGGTAAATTGAGTGAGTTACCGCGGTAGTTTATATAAGTTACCGCGGTAAATTAGTTTCTTCGTCAGGACGAAGCCTTTCCTTTGTCTTGGCAAACAATAAGTAACGTCCTAACATCTTATTTTTAAGGTAATTGCTGTCATTTCTTTTAGAATAATAAACCTTTCTTTTTCTAGCAATTTTAGACGTAATTATCCTAAAGTCATAAAAGCTTGGAAAACAGATTTGGAGGAAATTTCAAACCAAATTGCGTATCGCTCTTCCTTGAAACAGGCCAGTTTTTAAGCGAATAGTATTAAGTATGATTTCCATTACTTTATCGAGAATCGAAAGCTGGAAAGATTGGCGCTATTTTGACATTTCGATAACGGAGCAATCCTATAATTTACTCACATTATGAGATTCTTAATTCCTTATTATGACATCCTGAAAGAGATAGTTGACTTCTGATCGTTATTTCATTTAGTCTAATAACAATTGAAATAAATGAAATATACTGTAGCATTTTAGCAGTTTGATTTGACTAATCAGTTCCAATTAATCAAATACCATTTTCAAAGCTTCCTCAAAATCTGTTGTTGGCAACAAACACGTTTGATTTTGACAAACATAAAATAGCGTTTCGTTTTCAACAAAGCGGTCTTTCAAAAAGGGTAGGGAAGTAGCGACTTTTATTCCTGCAATAACTATATTTGGAAGGTAGTTCTGATTGATTTTAGTTATATATTCCAACGCTTTTTCACCGCAAACTCCCAATTCCTTATTCTGCTCGGAATAATTCATCAATACATTCAACCAATTAGAATACCCCGATGGATAATCAATGTTTGGAATGATTTGTTGAAGCATTTTCATGCAAATAGTTTCATAATAGGAATTATGAAAATAAATACTCAGCTTGAATAAATTATTTGCCATCACCGAGTTAGAAGCTGGAATGACATTGTCTTCGGTTTCAAAATGAGTAGTAATAAGTGGTGCGTCAATTTTGGAGGTAAAAGCAAAAAATCCTGCCTTTTCATCATAAAAAGAATCGAAACAATAATCGGTTAATTGCTTGGCATTTTGCAACCATTTTTCATCTAATGTCACTTCATAAAGTGCAATAAAAGCATCAATTACAAAACAATAATCTTCAAGATAACCGTTTATCGTGCTTTTTCCATTCTTGTAATTATGGTATAAATTGCCTTCGGGTGTCCATTGTTTTTCAATGATGAAAGCCGCATTTTTAATGGCTGTTTTTAAATAATTTTCGTCGCCAAAAGCTTTATAAGCATCCACAAAACCTTTTAACATTATGGCATTCCAAGACGTCAATGCTTTATCGTCTAATCTTGGTTTGCTTCTTTTTTCACGTTCAATAAAAAGCAATTGTTCCCAAGTTTTTTTCTTAGATTGCAATTCAGAAAGAGTGATATTATTTTGGATTGCGATTGCTTTCAACTCCTGATTTTGAATTAAAACATAATTGCCTTCTTCCCAATAACCAAATTCATTGACATTGAAAACTTCACGAAACAATTCAAAATTATCTTTCAGAATGGTTTGCAATGTTGCTTCTTTCCAAACATAAAATGCACCTTCTTCCAAGTGTTGCTTTTCATTTAAACTATCGGCATCTAAAGCACAATAAAAGCCATTTTCAGCATTGGTTAGTTCTCTCGAAATGAAGGTCAATGTTTTTTCGACAACCTCTTTGTATAAAGGATTTTTCGTTAGTTTATAAGTATCAGCATACAACGAAACCAATTGTCCGTTGTCATAAAGCATTTTTTCAAAGTGAGGAACGTGCCATTTCATATCGACCGAATAGCGAGAAAATCCGCCGTCAACGGTGTCGAAAAGTCCACCATAAGCCATTTTTGTCAAGGTAAGATTTACGAAATCCAACACTTCCTGATTTTGTTTTTGATGCCCGTATCGCAATAGAAATTGATAGTTATTGGGCATCATAAATTTCGGTGCACGTGCCATTCCACCAAATTCCAAATCGAAACTTTTAATCCATTTTTCGATTAAGGGTTCAATGCTATTTTGGTTTAAAGTTTCCGATGAAATTTCCGCCTTTGACATTCCTAAACTTTCAATTCCGAGGCGTAATTTTTCAGCATACCCAATCATTTTTTCGGGTTGTGATTGATAAATTGTTTGCAACTGTTCTAACGTTGAAATCCATTCGTCTTTTCGAAAATAGGTGCCGCCCCAAACCGGTCTTCCGTCGGGAAGTGCCACAATATTTAGTGGCCAACCGCCTCGCCCTGTCATTATTTGAACGGCTTTCATATAAACAGCATCCACGTCGGGACGCTCTTCGCGATCCACTTTTATGTTGATGAAATGCTGGTTCATGGTTTGTGCCACTTCATCATTTTCAAAGCTTTCGTGTTCCATAACATGACACCAATGGCACGCCGAATAACCAATACTAACGATGATAAGTTTGTTTTGTTCTTGGGCTGTAGCCAATGAGTTGGAGTTCCACGCTTTCCAATGCACTGGATTGTTTGCGTGTTGCAAAAGATAGGGACTAGTTTCGGAATGTAGTTCGTTCATGCTGTGTTTTTTAGCCCAGACAATAGTTAAAATCCCACGCTTTTGGGCGTGGATTGCAATGAATAGTTTCTTAAAAAAGTGTTTCTAAACGCTATTTTGTTACTAATAAAGTTAAGTAGTACGTGTAATAAAGCGTCGTATTTAATATAATTAATTCAAAGTAATTGACTGATTTTAAATAGTTTTCAGCTATTTCGAGACTTTTGACTTTACGACTTTAAAACTTTCTACTTACTTAGGCGTTTACGGCTTCTACTTTAATATCTTCGTCTTTTAGCATGTCTTTTAGCATGTTTTCGATGCCACTTTTTAGAGTGAAAGTTGAAGATGGGCAGCCGTTGCAAGCACCTTGTAAGATTACTTTCACGCGTTTTTCTTTTTCATCGTAGGAATCGAATAGGATATTTCCACCATCGGCAGCAACGGCAGGTTTTACATATTCTTCCAAAATATTGATAATTTGTTGCGACGTAGTGTCTAAATTATCGAAGTTTTTAATTTGCTGTTTCTCTTGTTTTGTATCGGTTACCAATAGGGTTTCATCTAAAACAGTTCCACCATTTTCAATGAATTGCTTGATGAACGAACGCAATTCCAAGGTAATTTCGTTCCATTCGTTGACTTCATATTTGGTTACAGAAATGTAATTTTCGTCGATGAAAACTTCCTTTACATACGAAAAATTGAATAGGGCTTTTGCCAATGGCGAGGCTGCTGTAGCATCAATATTTTTGAATTCAACAGCGTTTTTAGTCAACATTCTGCTAACGACAAATTTCAGAGCTGCAGGATTTGGCGTCGTTTCACCATATACTGTAATAGGTTGTTTCTTGGTTTTGTTTTCGTCAATTGTGATAATAGTGCCGCCATTATTTACAAATTCTTCAATTTGTTCGGCAACAGCATCTTGAACATCTTCCCATTCTACAATGGTGTAGCGTTCTATTGCGATGAAATTTCCAGAAATGTAAACTGTTTTCACAAATGGCAAGTAGAATAATTGCTGTGCGAGAGGCGAAGCTTTGGCTTCGTCAATGTTTTTGAACTCAAAACTTTCGTTTTGGGTTATGAAATCGGGAAATTCAAACTTTAGAATTGCAGGATTTTGTGTGCTTTTTATAGTGATTTTTGTCATTTTGCGTTTTACTTTATAATAGTATTTTGTGAGTGTAAAGATAAATCATTTGATTCAAATTTCTAGGTTATATGGAATAGTATATGCTGATTATTTTAGCACACATTGATTTTAAGTGTATTTTGCTAACTGAAACGAGTTTTTAATTTAATTTCAAGTCAGAAATTAGATTATTGTAAGATAATTTTAAAATAATTGTTGGGAATTTGATTACTAACCTAAAAATTTATATATTTGACCGCTACATTGTTGATTTGTTATTAGGGATAGTTGTTTTATCATTTTAGTTAAAATTATTATACATACTATGTAATCGATTTCTATGTTTATCAAATTCGATAAAGGGATTTAAAAGCACAATTGTCATTAAAAAGAAAAAAGAAATGAATTTTAAAAAGTTGTATTTAGTTGTTTTGTTGTTTATTGCTCAAATTTCGTTCTCCCAAGAAGGTATTGCAGTATATTCTGATTATTTATCGGATAATTATTATTTAATACACCCATCAATGGCGGGTGCGTCAAGTTGTTCAAAACTTAGATTAACTGCTCGTAAACAATGGTTTGGTCAAGAAGATGCGCCTCAATTGCAAACATTAAGTTTTAATACAAGATTGGACGATTCTAATGGTGCTGGTATAATAGTTTTTAATGATAAAAACGGATACCATTCTCAAAAAGGGGTTAAATTAACTTATGCCCACCATATCATGTTTTCAAGAGATGACGTTGATTTGAATCAATTATCTTTTGGTATTAGTGGTGTTTTAATTCAAAGTCAATTAGATGAAACTAATTTTATAAATTCTGGCAATTACGATCCTATTGTAGATGGTACAATTGTTCAAAAAGAATCGTATTTCAATTTTGACATAGGTGCATCGTATAACTATTTAGATTTTTATACACACTTAACTATTAAAAATGCAGTTGAAACAAGAAGAAACATCTATACAGCTTACGAAAGTGACAATTTAAGAAAAGTTATTTTAAGTGCAGGTTATACTTTTGGAGATACTGAAACTTTGTTGTGGGAGCCATCAATTATGTATCAGAATATAGATAAAACGAAAGAAAGTTCAATTGATATGAACCTTAAGGTTTACAAACAATTAGATTTTGGTAAAGTTTGGGGTGGATTATCTTACAGAAGAAGTTTAGACGGTGCACAATTTATTTCAGGTAGTGGTGTAGGTACTCAATATTTACAAAACATATCACCTATTTTAGGTTTAAATTATCAAAACTTTATGTTTGCTTATACCTATTCTCAAATTTTGGGAGATGTAAAGTTTGATTCTAGTGGTTTTCACCAAATTACAATTGGTTTGAATTTATTCTGTAAACCAGAAAAATACCACTGTAATTGTCCAGCAGTAAACTAATTTAAAGCATTTAACAGTCCCGATTTATCGGGACTATTTTTTTATAATATGTTGATAAAAACTATAAACGGAATAACGCCGTCAATTCCAGAGGATTGTTATGTTGCCGAAAATGCAACTATTGTTGGCGATGTTACTATTGGTTCTTCTTGTAGTGTATGGTTCAATGCGGTACTTCGCGGTGATGTTAATTTTATAACTATTGGTAATAAAGTAAATATTCAGGATGGTGCAATCATTCATTGTACCTACCAAAAGCACCCTACTATCATTGGTAATAATGTATCGATTGGTCACAACGCCATTGTTCATGGTTGTACCATTCATGATAATGTATTGATAGGAATGGGTGCAATAGTTATGGATAATTGTGTGATTGAAAGTAATTCGATTGTTGCTGCGGGTGCTGTTATAACTCAAAATACTGTTGTAGCATCAGGCACTATTTGGGCTGGTGTTCCTGCAAAAAAAGTAAAAGATATTGATCAATCAGATTTTGCTGGTGAAATTGAACGAATTTCGAGTAATTATGTAATGTATTCGAGTTGGTTTAAAGAGGGAGAAGAATCTTAAAAATCTTTTTCTAAAACCGTATATTTCTTTTCTAAAAGTTCGGAAAGCACTAATGAATTTCCATTAGTATAAAACAGATGACTACTTTTATTAAGGTTACTAAAGCCGATTTTTTCTTTTAATACAACTTGTGTTTGCCTTGCAACTGCTTCTCCGGAGTCTATTATTTGAACGTTTTTGGGTAGTATTTTTTTTAATTTCGGAATCAAATAGGGGTAATGACTGCATCCTAAGACTAAGTAATCTATATTTTTTTCAATCATTGGAGTAATATAGGAATGCAGTAATTCGTCCATTTCAGGAGAATCTATTGCACCACTTTCAATTAATTCTACAAGTCCGTGTCCAATTTGCTCTACAATTTTTGTGTTTTGGTATAGTGCTACTGTTTTATTAAACAACTCGCTACTCAAAGTTCCCTTCGTAGCTAAAACCCCTATGGTTTGTGTTTTTGAGTTGTGAGCAGCTGGTTTTATTGCAGGTTCAATCCCTATAAACGGAACGTCATACGATGCTCTAAGTTCTTTAATTGCATTGGTAGTAGCGGTATTGCAGGCCACCACAATAATTTTGCAATTGAGTTCTAATAGTAATTCGGTGTTTTTTTTACTTAATAAAATGATTTCCTCTTTAGACTTTTCGCCATAAGGGGCATTTTTACTATCTGCTAGATAAATAGTATTTTCATTTGGTAACAAATGATTGATGGCTCTCCAAATAGAAGTTCCGCCAACACCAGAATCAAACAAGCCAATAGGATTATTATTAATCATAGAAACAAATTTAAAAAAAAACTGCTCAAATATTGAGCAGTTTTAAATATTTATTGTAAGTTAGATTAAAAACCTAATTCTTTTTTAACATCGGCGGTCAAGTTTGGACCATCAGCTAATAAAAGACTTTCCGAATTCAAAACATATTGAAATCCTTTAGCTTTGCCAACTTTTTGAATTGCAGCTTTAATTTTTTCTTGGATAGGTTTCATTAAATCAGTATCTTTTGTTTGCAATTCTTTTTGTGCAGTTTGTCCGTATTCTTGGATTCTTTTTTCCATGTCTTGAACTTCTTTTTGACGTTCAACGTTCATTTTTTCAGATACAGTAGCTACTTCACCTTCATATTTTTTCAATTTCGCCTGGTATTCTTCACCCATAGTTTTGTAAACCGCTTGGTATTCTACGCTCAGTTTTTCTAATTGTTTTTGAGCTTCAAGAATTGCAGGCATTTTTGCCATAATTTCACTTACTTCTACGTGTGCAGTTTTTGATTGTGCAGAAACTTGGTTTGCTCCTAAGAAAAAGATTGTAGCTATTAATAAGCATTTTAATTGTTTCATCATTTTTAGTATTAATTATTAATTTATTGGTTTTACTTTTAATTTATCTTCTTTTGCCTTTTTTGCCGCTTCTCTATCTTGTAAAATTTTATTTTTTCTGTCTTCAAGATTCTTTTTCTTCTCCTCTAGAGTTTTTGTTCTAAGTGCAGCTGCGGCTTGTTTTATTGCGTCTGCGTTAGCTTTAGCATCAGAAATTTTTATTTTTGTTGAATCATTAGTAGGAACATTTTCAACTTTTTTGATTCCTTTATCTAACAACGCATTTTTTCTATTTTCTTCTGCAGTTTTTTTCTTAGCCTCTGCAGCTGCCTTTTTATCTTTAGCAAGTTGTTCCCTAGCTAATTTTTTATCATCTAGAATTTTCTGTCTTTCTGCTTTTTCTGGATTTTCCTTTGCAAAATCTTCTTTAGCATCTTTTTCTTCTTCTAATTTTATTTGTTTTTTAGTCATTTGATCCCGTTTCTCGGCTCTATTTAAAACCCGTAAAACTTGATCACTAATGTCGAATCTCTTTGATGCAAAAAGCATTGTCATATCCGAGGATTTATCAAAGATAAAATCATATTTTTTTGCTTCAGAAATGTCTTGAACTATTGTGAATATTTGATCTTGAATTGGCTTAACTAATACTGATTTTTGAATTATTAAATCACCTGTTGGTCCAAATCGTTTTTGATTGTATTCTAACAGTTCATTCTCTTGAAATGAAATTTCTTCTTGTCTTTCGGCTATAAGTTCTTTTGTTAATAAAACCTCCTCTGTTTTTAAGGCTTCTTTAAGTTTTAAAACATCACTTTTTCTAACTTCAATTTCTTGTTTCCATTTCTGTGCCTTTTGTTCTAATTGGTTTTTTGCTTCAGCATAATTAGGAACATTTTGCAAAATGAACTCCATATCGATATATCCAATTTTTACTCCTTTAGCTTGTCCAAAAGTTAAAGAAGAAATTAGAATTGTCAAAATTAGTAAAAATTGTTTTCTCATGTCTTAATTTTATTAGAAAATTAATGTTTTTTAAAATTGTTGCCCAATTATAAAGTGAGTTTCCCATCCGTTAGGTTTTGTTAATCCTTGAATTGGTAAAGCATCAAAACCATATCCAAAATCAATTCCTAATAATCCAAATGCGGGCATAAATACTCTTAAACCAAATCCAGCCGAACGTTGTAATACAAATGGATTGTAATTTTTAAATTGATCATAAGCTGCTCCACCTTCAAGAAATGTAAGTGCATAAATTGATGCTGCTGATTTCAAGGTCAATGGGTATCTTAATTCCAATGAAAATTTATTATATACTGTTGCTCCATTTTGAGCCCCTCTGCTATCTGTTGGTGTCAATGATTGATTTGGATAACCTCTCAAACCAATTACTTCTCTGCCGTCTAAAGCATAATTTGCTAATCCGTCTCCACCTACGAAAAATCTCTCAAATGGTACTAAACCTCGGTCTTTATTATAAGAACCTAGGAAACCAAATTCACCAAGAGATCGAAGTACTAATTTACCATAAATTTTTGTAAACCAATCTGCTTTAAACTTTATTTTATAATATTCTAACCAATTAAATTTTTTCTGATCCACTTTTCCTTGGTCTGTATCAGCTTCTGTAAAATTATCAGCTTTTACTTTGGAACTTAATCCATTAATTACAATTGTTTTGATATAATCACCATTTCCAACCCAATTGTTATTTACATCAAAATAACCATCGCCTGTATTCTTTAATTTATAAGCTTCCTCATTACCTAAATTAGCATAATCTACCTTGTTAAACAATGAATATGGAGGTGTAAATTTAGCTGACACACTAAATTCGGAACCATAAGTTGGGAAAATTGGATTTACACCTTTGTTGTTTCTACTTAATCCTATTGTATAAGCAAAGTTTCTTGAAGATCCATTTCCAAAAGTAAATAATCCTGTATTGTAATTGTTTAAGTCATAATATTGAAAACTTATCGCATTTGAAAGTACAAAGTAAGCGTCTGGTACTGTTAATCTTTTTGCAAGTCCTAATGATGCAGAAAGTATATTGAAACTTTTGCTTTTGTCAACAGATCCAGTACTGTAATTATTTAGAAATTGTTTACTGTAAGATAATGACGTGCTAAATTGAACTGGTTTTTTGCCTCCAAACCAAGGTTCTGAAAATGATAAACTGTAGGTTTGAAAATAAGTGCTTCCTTGTAATCTTAAGGAAACTTTTTGTCCATCACCCATTGGCAATGGCTTGTATGCCTCTTTGTTGAAAATATTTCGCATCGAGAAATTATTGAATGATAATCCCAATGTTCCTATGAAACCTCCACCACCATAACCACCTTGAAGTTCAATTTGACTTGACCCTTTTTCTACAAGATTATATTCAATATCAACAGTTCCTGCAGCAGAATCCACATTTTTAAATTTTGGATCAATCGATTCTGGATCAAAAAATCCTAATTGTCCAATTTCTCGAATTGTACTAACCAAATCTTCTTTACTGTATTTTTCACCTGGTTTAGTTCTTAATTCTCGGTAAATTACTTCGTCATGCGTTTTATCATTTCCTACAACTGTAATCTTATTAAAATAGGCAATTGGACCCTCTGTTACTCTAATTTCAAAATCAATAGTGTCGTTTGCTGTTTTTACTTCAACGGCATTAATGTTGGAAAATAAGTAGCCACTATTTTGATATAAATTAGTAATATCCTCACCATCAGGCTTAGATTTGTCTGCAATTCTTTTTTGAAGTAAAACACCATTATAAATATCTCCCTTATTGACACCTAATATGCTTTTCAAACTTTGATCTGAATAAACTGTGTTTCCTAAAAACTTAATATTTCCAAAGTAATATTTGTTACCCTCTTCAATATTTACGTTTATCGTTAAGTCGTTTTTAGCCTTATTAAAAATCACACTGTCAGAAACTATTCTTGCATCACGAAAACCTTTTTCTTTGTATTTATCAATGATTTTTGCTAGATCGGCTTTGTATTTTTCCTTGATGAATTTTGAAGCTTTTAAGATTCTAATTGGATTTCTTTGCTTAGTATCAGACATTGCGCTACGAAGGGTTTTTGCTGAAAACTTAGTGTTTCCAATAAAATTTATTGCATTAATTTTGATTTTATCTCCCTTGTCAATTGCAATAACTAATTTTACTCTGTTAATAGTTGCGGTATCTTGAATTGAATTAATATTGACTTTTGCGCTGTAATACCCGTCTTTTTTATACTTATTTTCAATATAATTTTTGGTAGTTGTCAATAAGTTTTCATTTACTACTTTTCCAGCAGTTAATCCATTATCTTTAATCAACCCTTCAATTTTATTTTTCTTAACTCCTGTAAATTTTACATTTGTAAGTTTTGGTAATTCATTAATGTTTAATTCAAGGAAAATACTATCTCCTTTTATTTGATTTACATAAAAATCAATTTCACCAAATAAACCTAATTTCCCTAATTTCTTAATGGCATTACTGATTTCTTCTCCAGGAACTGTTATTTTTTGACCTTTTTCAAGTCCAGCAAATGTAACTACAGTTTGCTTGTTAAAGCTAATTTTACCTGTAACTTCAACATCTGCTAAAATGTATTTTTTTCCTTGATCAAATGGAACTCTTTCTTGCGCTGCTATCTGAGTAATACTTCCGAATAATATAATCGTAAAGAATAATTGTATGCTTTTATTTAACACTAATAATTTATTTAATTTGTTCACTTGTTTTTCCAAACCTACGTTCTCTTTTTTGATAGCTAATGATTGCTTCATATAAATCGTCTTCTTTAAAGTCAGGCCATAATACATCTGTAAAATATAATTCTGCGTAAGCTATTTGCCAAAGCAAGAAATTACTAATCCGATGTTCGCCACTTGTTCTTATCAATAAATCTACCTCTGGTAAATCTTGCGTGTAAAGATGCTGATTTATAATTGATTCGTCTATGCTGTCTATTGAAATTATATTATTTTTAACTTTATTACTGATATTTTTAACTACATTTATGAGTTCTTCCCTTGACCCATAGCTTAACGCCAATGTCAACACCATTCTTGAATTCCCCTTTGTCTGCTCAATTACTTCTTGAAGTTTCTTCTGAGCTGATTTTGGTAGCAAATCAATATTTCCTATGGAATTTAACCTTATATTATTGTCTTGTAATGTTTTAAGCTCATTTCTTAACGAGTTAATCAACAGGTTCATTAATAATTCAACTTCTAATTTTGGTCGGTTCCAGTTTTCTGTAGAAAAGGCATATAATGTCAAGTTTTCAATCCCCAATTTTGCCGATGTTTCCACAACAGTTCGTACGGATTTAGTTCCATTTTCATGACCTAAAGCTCTTATTAAACCTTTTTGTTTAGCCCAACGCCCATTGCCATCCATAATGATAGCAAGATGCTTTGGTAAATTCTCTTTATTAATGATATCGACTAAATTCATTTATTTACACAATAACATGGTTTGTTTCCAAAGGTGTACGTAAGCGTAAATCCTGAAAAAACATACCAATCATTACTATTTATATCTCCAAATTTCAATGGCGCTAAATTTTTATTTTTTGGATTACTTCCATCTAAATTATCTGTCATTGTAAATCTTGTTCCAACTTCAAATGCCAAGATCAAATGGTCAAATACATTTGATTTTATTCCTATTGTCATTGGAATTGCCAACGCTCCATTTGTGTAATCTTTTTTTTGTTTTCCATTAATATAAAACAATTCATCGTAAGCAAAATAACTTATACCGCTATAAATGTAAGGTGTTACTTTAGGCATAAATTCATGTAAATTGAAGTCAAAAAAATTAAATTCAAGCCCTAAAGATACTTCTTTTATGTTATTTTCAAAATTATATCCTCTTTGTGTTCTTCCAGGTGAATCTGAATCGCTATCATTTGACTTTATTTTAGCTTGTGTATAGGAAAATCTCCATGAATGACGAGGACTTTTATTCCATTTATATAATAATCCGAATGCCAATTCATTAGGGGCTACATAAGTTGTTGGGCCAATATCTCCAATGTAATTACTACCTCCAAGAAATACACCAACTTCGTGAATTTGTGCACTCACACTCGCGAAGCCTAAAAGACAAAAAAGAAATATAAAAATTCTATTCATTGGTTTTTGAAAATAGCTTGCAAATATAACAATTCTGAATACGAATACAGAATGTATTAGACATTTCTGTTAAAATTATATTTGCATTGATTAAAACAATTGATTTTCTATCAACTTAGTTTAGTTGAAAAACGCAATTAGAACTATTGTAGTATATAATAGGTATGAAAAAAGTTAATTTCTCTTGTCTTCTCCCCAAAGTAATTTGTTGCGCAAGGTTTTGAAAAAAGTTTCTTCTTGAATTTCAACCATTTTAATTTTGAAAGGGGTTTTCTTAATGGTCAATATCGATTCGTTTTTAACCGATGCAATTCTGGAATCCAAAGAAACCAAATACTGTTCTTCACGACCTGATATTTTAAGACGAATTTCAGTATCGTCGGGAATTACCAAGGGTCTGGCATTTAAATTATGAGGAGCAATTGGAGTAATTACAAGACTGGCAACATTTGGGGTTAAAATTGGTCCGCCACAACTCATAGAATATCCTGTAGAACCTGTAGGCGTTGCAATAATCAATCCGTCTGCCCAATACGAATTTAGAAATTCACCGTCTAAATAGGTTTCAATTGTAATCATCGAAGTCGTGTCTTTTCGACTTACAGAAATTTCATTCATCGCAAAATTAATATCTTCAATCTCTGAAATCTCGGGTGAACTGGACAAACTTATCAAACTTCTTTCGGAAATGGTGTATTTTTTTTCAATCACAAATTGTAAAAATTCTGCGATTTCATCTTTTTGAACCATTGCCAAAAATCCTAATCTTCCAGCGTTTATACCTAAAATTGGAATTCCAGAATCACGAACTAATGTAGCGGCTCTCAAAATAGTTCCGTCACCGCCAATGCTTATCATAATATCAAAACTCGAATCTAATTCTTTATAAGACTGAAAGGTTTTATATTCTTTTTTTACAATTTGCTTGTCATATAAAAGCTTTAAAAAATCCGCTTCAATAATCATTTCAACATTATTTTCATTAAAAAAAACAAAAATATCTCGGATAATTGGTTCCGTACTGTTTTGATAATATTGCCCGTAAATCGCTACTTTCATTTGTAATAATAATTATTTATTGTAAATATTGATTTACATATTTAGGTATTTGTCCAAATAATCAGACCTCTCTTTCAAATTCGTAAGGTAAACATCTTCCTTATGTTCTGAAATAATTTCATATCCATAACGTCTAAAAGACTGAATTATCTCGTTCATTCCGCCCAAAACAATCTTAATGGTAACTTGAATTGTGTCGGTTGTGGTTCCAGAAACATACAAACCTAAAATCTTTCCTTCGTTGCTTTCTACAATTTGTACCGCTTGACTCATCGAAAAATCAATGATTGGTTTTTCAACAATTATAATACCTCCAACTTCATTTACAAAAGGCGTTTCATAGAAATTTTTTATAACATCAGTAATTTCATAATAACCAACATATTTGTTCAAATCATCAAGTACGGGAATTACGTTCGTATTATTTCTTGCGAAAATTTCTAAAACATCAATCCAAAACATACTTGTTCTTGCAAAAAATCCTCCCAACGCATAGCGATAATCGATAATTTTCTTGTCAGAATCAAAAGTTTCCACATCATCAGAAGCAATACTACCAATATAAATTCCTTCTTCAACCACTGGAAAGTGAGAAAAATGAACTTCATCAAAGAAATCTTTCACAGTTTCGATACCCTCCAAACTGTCAATTGCCTTGAAATCATTGTTAATATATTCGGTAATTTCTAACATAAATGTTTAATGTTTAAACGACTGCAAAATAATCAAAATTTAGCACAAATCAACTTGTTTTACTTTGTATTTTTGTCAAGAATTTATAATAATTCCATTTATATAATAAGTCAATGACAAAATTAAGCGTAAATATCAACAAAATTGCCACTTTACGAAATGCTCGTGGTGGAAATGTTCCCGATTTATTGCAAGTTGCAAAAGACATACAAAAATTTGGTGCTCAAGGAATTACAATCCATCCGCGCCCAGATGAGCGTCATATTCGCTATCAAGATGCCCGCGATTTGAAAGAAATTGTTTACACCGAATACAATATCGAAGGAAATCCAGAGCGAAATTTCATCGATTTAGTATTGCAAATAAAACCAACGCAAGTAACTTTGGTTCCCGATGCCGACGATGCAATTACTTCAAATGCGGGTTGGAACACCATTAAACACAAGGATTTTCTAACGGAAATTGTGCAAGAATTTCAAAGAAACGGAATCAGAACTTCTATTTTTGTCGATCCAACTCTAGAAATGATTAAAGGCGCCTCAATTATTGGAACTGAAAGAATCGAATTATACACCGAAAGTTTTGCCCACGAATACGGTTTGGGAAATAAAAACGGAATCGCTCCTTATATAGCCGCTGCAAATTTGGCTAACGAATTACAATTAGGAATTAATGCAGGACACGATTTGAGTTTGGAAAACATTCTCTTTTTTAAGCAAAATATACCGAATTTACTGGAAGTTTCCATCGGACACGCCTTAATTTGCGAAGCGCTATATCTCGGTTTGGACAACGTTGTAAATATGTATTTGCAAAAATTAAAATAATAATTTGGGCGTGACCACAAGGGTCGGGCAGTCCGCTACAATCCACGCCCAAAAGCGTGGGATTTCCACTTCCGTCCCTCACGCAAATCCGAACAAATATCATAATTTCGTTTCAAAATTGAATTTTAAAAATGGCAACAACAATATTAAATAGCATTATTATGCCACCGGTTTCAGTTCCCACTTCGGTGGTTAAACCACTTTTAATTCTCCACGGATTTCTTGGAATGGCAGATAATTGGAAAACCCTTGGAACGCAATACGCACAAGAAGGATTCCAAGTGCATCTATTGGATTTACGCAACCACGGACGAAGTTTTCATTCTGAAATTTTCAATTATGACGTAATGGTTCAGGACGTTTTAGACTATTGCAAAGCCAATAATTTAGAAAAAACTGATTGCATCGGACATTCAATGGGTGGAAAAGTTGCGATGCTTTTGGCAACAAAATATCCGGAATTGGTCAACAAATTAATAGTTGCAGACATCGGTTCAAAATTTTATCCGCAACACCATCAATCTATTTTGGAAGGTTTGAACGCAGTAGATTTTTCAATAAAACCAAGTAGGGGCGAAGTCGAGGAAATTCTCTCCAAATACATTTCAGATTTTGGCACCCGCCAATTTCTATTAAAAAGTTTGTATTGGGTTGAACCCGGACAATTGGCATTTCGTTTTAATTTGGCGGTTTTCAACAACCAAATCGACCAAATAGGAACTGCACTTCCAGAAAATGCACGATTTGAAAACCCAACATTATTTATACGAGGTGGTAATTCAAATTACATTTTAGATTCTGATTTTGATGCTATAAAACAACATTTTCCAAAAGTTGCATTCGACACAATACCAAATGTTGGGCATTGGCTTCACGCCGAAAAACCGCAAGAATTTTTAGAATTGACATTGAAATTTCTGAAATAAGCTTAAGAATCAATTTTTATTTCATAAATTTATATCTCATTTAAATTCGATATTCCGATGAAAATACTTTTTAGAATACTGATTACTGCTGTATTAGTGATGCTGATTTCTCATTTTATGAAAGGCGTTCACGTGGTAAATTTTTCAACTTCTATAATAGTAGCCATTGTTTTAGGGTTGTTAAATATATTTGTAAAACCAATTTTAATCCTGTTTACACTTCCCGTAACAATTTTTACTTTAGGATTGTTTCTCTTGGCAATAAATGCGATTATCATTTTATTATGTTCTGAAATTGTTGGAGGTTTTACCGTAGATTCTTTTTGGACAGCTTTACTTTTCAGTGTTGTACTTTCACTTTTGCAATCAATAATGTACGGTTTTTCAAAGGATGAAAAATAATTTTTTTACATTTAATATATGAAACAAATCAAATTTTATAGTGTTATTTCCTTTATAATCCTACTGAGTATTGTCTTTTATTCATTTGCAACAATCGGTAATAAGAGCAATCCAATAAATCCAAATATTCAGCAATCTCCTTTTGCCTATTTGCCAACTTCAACCACGCATCAAATCATTAAACACACGTATTATGCGCTTTCGTATAACGAAATATATGAACAAGCAGAATGGGTTTCTTATTTTTTGAGAAGTTCGGGTGAAGGAATTGGACATTTCAAAAGACCAAGATTTATTGACGACCCAAAAGTCAATACCGAATCTGCCCAATCCAAAAATTACATAAAATCAGGATATGATCGAGGACATTTGTGCGCTGCCGCAGATATGAGATTTTCTAAATCAGCATATGATGAAACTTTTTTCACTTCTAATATTTCGCCTCAAAAGCATAATTTCAATGATGGGATTTGGAAACAATTAGAAGAAAAAACAAGATATTGGGCACAAAAATACAATGGAATTTATGTTGTAACTGGCGGAATTCTTCAAAAAGGATTGCCTACAATTGGTTTTGAAAAGGTTGCAATTCCTAATTATTTTTATAAAGTACTTTTTTGTAATTATAAAGGAAAGTATAAAATGGTTGCCTTCTTAATGCCAAGTGTAAAAAGTAAAGCACCTTTAAATACGTTTGTGGTTTCTGTAGATGCTATTGAGAAAATGACAGGAATTGACTTTTTTCCACAATTGAATGACGCTATTGAAAATGATTTAGAACGAAAAAGCGATTATAAAGCGTGGGCATTTTAAAGTAATAATTATGATTTATTGAGGCTTCGCTTGAAATAGTATAACACAGATTTCACAAATTTTCACAGATTTTTTTGTGTCAATTTGTGAAATTTATTTTTTAGTATTTACAACCATTATAATTATTTGATTAGTCTAATAACTCTGTATTATTAAGCTATATTTTACAAACTCATATTTTACAATTTGCTAAATGAATCTGTGTTAATTTGTGAAATCTGTGTTTTTTTCAGTGAATCATCTACCACTCATTCACTTTATTGGCATCCATTTTTAGAAATATAAATAATAAAATGGTGAATCCCCAAAGCCCTGAACCTCCATAAGAAAAGAAAGGAAGCGGCACCCCAATAGTTGGAAATATACCTGCAACCATTGCGATATTCACAAAGAAATGTATGAACAAAATTCCTGCAACACATTGTCCGTAAACCCTACTGAATTTAGTTTTTTGCCTTTCGGCGAGGTAAATTATCCTCAAAAATAGTCCTAAAAACAATCCGATTACAATAAGAGAACCAAGGAAACCCCATTCTTCACCAACAGTTGTAAAAATATAATCGGTGTGTTGTTCAGGGACAAATCCTCCTTTAGTTTGGGTGCCTTCAAGGAATCCTTTTCCAAACCAACCTCCAGAGCCAATGGCAATTTCCGACTGATTTGTATTGTAACCAATACCTTTCATATCGACTTCTTTCCCTAATAATATATTGAAACGATCTCTGTGGTGTTGTTTAAAAACGTGGTCAAAAACATAATCTACAGAAAATACAAATCCAGAAATCATCACGAAAATTAAGGCACTTGCAATGATATTTCTATTTCCTAATCTGCTTTTAATATAAATAATACAAATCACAATTAAAGCCATTAAAGCGACTGCCCAAGGCTCGAAAATTAATGATAAAACAAATAATAAAATGGCTATAAACCCAGTCCAAACATACCAAGAAGGCAATCCTTCTCTGTATAAAACAACGATGAAAATACTATAAATCAAGGCGCTTCCTGGATCGGGTTGCGGTAAAATTAACATTACTGGAAGGAAGACGATAACTAACGCTTGAATTTGTCTATTTACGTCTTTTAAATTGACTTGAACATCGCTTAAATATTTGGCTAGAGCCAATGCTGTTGCCGCTTTTGCAAATTCAGATGGTTGAATTGTAAATCCTCCAATCGCATACCAACATCTTTGTCCCGCAATTGTTTTTCCAGCAACAAATAATCCCGCTAATAATACTAAAGCTCCTCCGAAAATCACACTTGAATATTTCTCATAAAACTTTCCGTCGATTGCTAAAATCATAAATACCAGTGGAATGGTAAAGAAAATAAACATCATTTGTTTACCGTAAATCTGACTGAAATCAAATAAAGAAGCGTCTTCAACAGAAGAAGAAAGGGAAGAGGAATAAATGTTCAACCAACCTAATATTACTAAAATAATATAGATAGTTACACTAATCCAATCTAAGTTACTCGTTACGCTTTGGTTTTTCATTTGAAATTAATATCGAATTAATTTTGTTTTAAAGGTTCTGTCTTTAGTTTTGGAACGGTAGTTTTGCTTTTCAAAATGGAATCTTTTTTTCGTAATTCTAATTTAACAACTTCAGAAAGTCCCCCTAATTTGGCATATCTGCCTTGTAAACTTGTATTAAGTACTCGTGTTTCTAAATCAGTTCTTGTGATTTTTTTTCTGAGGTATTTTTCTATCATTAAACTGGCAATTGGACCAGCAATTGTAGCTCCAAAACCTCCATTTTCAATCATAACAGCGATTGCTATTTTAGGATTATCTTTAGGTGCAAAAGCTACAAATATGGAATGGTCTTCCATTTTTGTTCTGATACCACCAATTTTTGCAAAATTTTCGGCCGTTCCAGTTTTTCCACAAATGTCTATTCCTTCAACTTTAAGAGCATAGGCAGTTCCTAAATTGTAAACATCAAATAAACCCTCAATCATCGGGGCAAAATGGTTTTTGTCAATTGTGGTTACATGTTTTGTTCTAAATTTTTTATCTATAACTTCTCCTTCAATTTTTTTGATAATATGAGGGGTATAATAATAGCCGCGATTTGCAACGGCAGCCATCATATTTGCCAATTGAATTGGTGTCATCAAAACTTCACCTTGACCAATTGCATTTGATATAATTGTTTTTCCACTCCAACCCCAATCAGGATACATTTTTTTATAGGTTTTTGAATTTGGTATCTTTCCTTTCTTACCAATTGGTAAATCATATCCCATAAATTGTCCCAAACCGAAACTCTTTATATGATTACTCCATACATCAACTGCATAAGTAGGTTTTACATATTTTGCGATAGTTCGTAAGTAAACATTTGAAAAATAGGCGTTACAAGATTTGTAAATTCCTACGTGCATATCTCGAACTCCTCCGCCACAGTGACATCCTTGAAATCGACCTCTGGCATAAGAAAATCCGTGATTACAGATGAAAGTTGTATTAACATCAATAACTTTTTCTTGAAGTCCAACAAGTCCGGTCATAATTTTGAAAGGAGAACCTGGCGGATATTCTGCTAATAATCCTCTGTCAAAAAGTGGTTTTGCAATAGAATCGCGATACAATAAAGTGTAGTTTTTTGAACGTTGTCTTCCAACAAGAATGGAAGGATCATAAGAAGGGGCAGTTACTAATGATAAAATTTCACCAGTTGATGGTTCAATTGCAACGATTCCACCTCTTTTATTTACCATTAATTCTTCTCCATATTTTTGCAATTCTGCCGAAATAGACAAGTTAATATCTTCACCTTGAACGGCAATAGTATCGTATTTTCCTTCTTTATAAGAACCAATTTCTCTGTTATACTTATCTTTTTGAATGTATTTTACTCCTTTTACACCACGCAATGTGATTTCGTAACTTTGTTCAACACCTTGTTTTCCAATTAAATCACCGCTATTATAGTAAGGATTTTTTGCAACTTCTTTTTCACTTGCTTGTGTAATAAACCCGAAAACATTGGCTCCTACCGAAACTTGATAATCTCTTAAAGAACGTTTTTGAATATAGAAACCTTCAAATTTTCGTATTTTTTCTTGAAAGGCAGCATATTCTAACTTATTCAATTGCGGTAAAAAAACTGACGGAAGTCTGGGACTATAAATTTTGGCTTTTGCCATTCTTTCAATGAAATATGCATTTGTAATATTTAATAATTGACAAAATTCAGTGGTATCAATTTTTTTTATGTCACGTGGAATGACCATTATATCATAAGAAGGCTGATTGGCAACCAACAATTTTCCGAACCTATCATAAATATAACCTCTTTCAGGATAGTCATATTTTATCTTGATGGCGTTATTATCCGATTTTAATTTGAAGGTGTCATTGACAACTTGAAGATAAAAAATACGTATCAAAAGCAAGGAAGTTGCAATGATAATAATTAAGGGAAGTAACGCTTTTCTCATCTTCGACTTGGCTTAAAAATATAGATTAAGACGATGCACATTAGCAATGTAAATAGGGTTCCAAGAATGGTTCTAAGTAGAATATCCCAAAGTGAACTCAATTGAAAAACTTCCAATATAAATAGTGTAAAATGATGCACAATTACAGCGAGTAATAAAAACGAAAATCGTTCTGGAGTCAAGACATCATTGATTCTAACAGTTTGATATTCATAACTTAATCCAAATGCAAATTTAAAAAGATACGGTCTTGAATAGGCTAATATCAAACAAGATGCTGCGTGAACTCCGCCAGAATTACTAAATAAATCCATTGTGATTCCTAATAAAAAACTTGAAATAATCAGCATTGGTTTATTTCCGTTTACAGGATATAAAATTATAAAAAGGATGTATGGAAATGGGTTTATATAACCAAATAAATCAATATTATTGAAGATAACGATCTGTGCGGTAAGCAACAAGAAAAACCGAACGAAATTCATTATGACAGCACTATTCATTTTTCGTTTCTTTCTCTAAATTAATAATTTCCTCTCGATTTTTACTTTTAATAATATACACGTGACCCAAATTGGTCATATCATTAAACAATTTCACATTAAGAGTATAGTAATTGGTTTGATTGTCAATGTAAATTTTATCGATGGTACCAATATTGATGTTTTCTGGGAAAATAACCGATTGTCCGCCAGTTACAATGGTATCTCCTTTTCTAATAGCTGCTAATCTTGGAACATCAATTAGCTGAACAAATCCAGTACTTTTTCCGTCCCAAATTAGGGAACCGAAATGATTTGTTTTCTTAATTTTAGCGTTAATTTGAGATTTTCGATTTAAAATACTTACAATCGTAGCATAATTTTGAGAAGTTTTATCTACAATCCCTACGATTCCTAAACTATTTATAACGCCCATATCGGCTTTAATTCCAGCTTTTTCTCCACTATTTATGGTAATGTAATTTTCATAGACATTGTAAGAATTATGAATCACTTTTGAAACAATAATATTTACTTTGTCCACTCCTTTTATACTATCAATTTTTGGAACTAAAGTGGAATCTTTGATGTTGAATAATAAGCTTTTCAAACGTGCATTTTCTGTTGCAAGAATTTCATTTTGAGTTTGTAAATTTAGGTATTCACTTACACGATTAATTCGTTCATAAACACCACCACTAAGAAAATTGGCAGATGAAATGACCTTGCTTCTATGAAAAGAATGCGATTGAATTGTTAAGACTAACGAAACTAACAAAAGCAGCAAAAACAGCAAGCGATTACTGTTTTTAAATATAAAATTGAATATTTGCTGCATCTACTATGCGTATTATTTTATTAAAATACTTCTAAATCTTGGAATGTCTTTCAACGCCATTCCGGTTCCTCGAACAACCGCTCTTAAAGGATCTTCAGCAATATATACAGGTAAATCTGTTTTTTGAGAAATCCTTTTATCCAAACCGCGCAACATTGAACCACCACCTGCAAGATAAATACCTGTATTGTAAATATCGGCTGCTAATTCTGGGGGTGTTTGAGATAATGTTTCCATTACTGCATCTTCAATTCTTTGAATCGATTTGTCCAATGCTTTTGCAATTTCTCTATAAGAAACAACAACTTGTTTTGGTTTTCCTGTCAATAAATCACGCCCTTGAACAGAATAATCTTCTGGGGGAGTTTCTAAATCTTCTATGGCAGCACCAATTTCAATTTTTATTTTTTCAGCCGTACTTTCTCCAACAAATAAGTTGTGTTGCGTACGCATATAATATACAATGTCATTTGTGAAAACATCACCTGCAATTTTCACCGATTTATCGCAAACAATTCCTCCAAGTGCAATTACTGCAATTTCAGTTGTTCCACCACCGATGTCAACAATCATATTTCCTTTAGGTTGCATAATATCAATCCCAATTCCGATAGCGGCTGCCATTGGTTCGTGAATTAAATATACTTCTTTTCCGTTTACTCTTTCGCAAGATTCTTTAACGGCACGCATTTCCACTTCTGTAATTCCAGATGGAATACAAACCACCATACGAAGGGCAGGCGTAAACATTCTTTTTTTCAAGGCAGGAATACTTTTGATAAACATACTTATCATTTTTTCCGATGCATCAAAATCTGCAATAACTCCATCTTTTAAGGGACGAATGGTTTTTATATTTTCATGAGTTTTACCTTGCATCAAATTCGCTTCTTTTCCGACAGCAATAATTTTGCCTGAAATTCTATCACGAGCTACAATGGAAGGAGAATCAATGACAACTTTACCGTTGTGAATGATTAATGTGTTTGCGGTACCAAGGTCTATCGCGATATCCTCAGTCATGAAATCAAAAAATCCCATAAGTCTTTTAAGGGTTTAGTTATGTTTAAAAAAAATTACGTACAAAGTTAAACAAATTAATGTTTAAAATGACGTGTTCCTGTAAATACCATTGCAACTTTATTTTCATTGCAATAATTTATGCTTAATTCGTCCTTTATAGAACCTCCGGGTTGAATAACGGCGGTGATTCCAGCGTGTTTTGCAATTTCCACACAATCAGGAAAAGGAAAAAAAGCATCGCTTGCCATTACGGCTCCATTCAAATCAAAACCAAATGTATTTGCCTTCTCAATTGCTTGTTTCAATGCGTCAACTCTTGAGGTTTGACCTGTTCCCGAAGCAATTAAGGTTTTGTTTTTTGCAAAAACAATCGTGTTTGATTTTGTGTTTTTGCAAATTTTAGAAGCAAATATCAAATCTTCAATTTCTTGAGAAGTTGGTGCTGTAATTGTAACTGTTTTTAAATCAGATATAGTATCTGTAATATAATTTTTATCCTGAACCAAAAGTCCATTCAAGCAAGTTCTAACTTGTTCTGTTGGTAATTCAACTTCTTTTTGAACCAAGATAATTCTGTTTTTCTTTTGTTCCAAAATCGCAATTGCTTCTTCATCATAACTTGGAGCAATTACCACTTCGCAAAATAAGGAATTTATTTCATTTGCAGTAGCAACATCAATTTTTCCGTTTGCAATTAAAACACCTCCAAAAGCAGAAGTTGGATCGCAAGCCAAAGCCGCTAAATAGGCTTCTTTCATGGTGTTTTTTGTAGCCAATCCACAAGCGTTGTTGTGTTTTAATATTGCAAATGTTGGATTTTCATCTTTAAATTCTAATATCAAATTTACCGCAGCATCAACATCTAATAAATTATTATACGACAATTCTTTTCCGTGTAATTTGGTAAACATTGCGTCAAAATCTCCAAAGAAATATCCTTTTTGATGCGGATTTTCTCCATATCTCAAAACTTGACCGTTGGCAATACTTTCTTTATAATAGGTTTCATCTGTATTGAAATAATTAAAAATAGCGGCGTCATAATGAGAGGAAACGTGGAATGCTTTTGTAGCAAATAGTTTTCTATCTTCTACTGTAGTTGCGCCATTTTGATTGGTAATTAAATCTAAAAGTTGGCTGTATTCATTTACTGAAGCAACAATTACGGTGTCTTTGAAATTTTTTGCGGCAGCACGAATTAACGAAATACCACCAATATCGATTTTCTCAATACTATCTGCTTCAGAAGCTCCCGAGGCAACCGTTTTTTCAAAGGGATATAAGTCAACAATTACCAAATCAATCTGTGGAATATTGAATTCTTCCATTTGTTGCACGTCGCTTTCATTGTCTTGACGGTTCAAAATTCCTCCGAAAATTTTTGGGTGCAATGTTTTTACACGACCACCAAGAATGGATGGGTAAGAAGTTACATCTTCAACAGGAACTACTGGGATTCCTAGGTTTTTTATGAAATCTTCGGTTCCTCCAGTGGAATAAAGCGTTACATTTTGTTCGTGTAATTTTCTTACGATTGGCTCTAATCCGTCTTTTGAAAAAACTGAAATTAAGGCAGATTGAATTGTTTTTGTAGTGTTCATTGTGTAGTTAGATTTAAAAGTGCAAAAATAGTTTTTTTATTAGATTTATCGGTAATTTACGTATTAGAAAACAACAACTTATTTGTAAATTTACTCTTCCAATTTTTTGTGATTTATTTGCATTCATAATTTATAACTTATAATTAGTTCCATTAGGTTATTGAGAAAAAAATATGGAATTTTACACTATAAAAATACACACGATATGATTGTTTATCTTCGGTTGCTGAAAGAGAGTTTTAGGTTTGCTATGAATGCATTGCGAAACAACAAATTACGAACTTTACTTTCATTATTAGGAGTTACAATTGGTATTTTCTCTATCATTGCGGTACTTGCTGCGGTAGATTCTTTAGATAGAAAAATCAAAAAAGATTTAAGCAGTTTAGATAAAAACACGATATATTTGATGCGCTTTTCTTTCGGCCCTTCTGAAATTCCACAATGGAAAAGAGAGCAATTCCCGAATGTGAAATACGACGAATACGAATATTTGAAAGGCTCAGTAAACCACACAAACCAAATGTGTTATCAAATGTTCACGGGAAGTCAATCGGTGAAATTTGATGCAAATATTGTAAGTGATGTCAATGTTGTTCCCGTTTCTTATGAATTTATTGACATCCAAGGATTAGAATTTAATGAAGGTAGATTTTTCAATGAATCCGAATCCAATTCAGGAGCAGCATTAGTCGTTTTGGGATATGAAGTTGCGCAAGGACTTTTTGAGGGCAGTGATCCAATTGGTAAAAAAGTCCGTTTGTACGGGCAAAAATTTACGGTTGTTGGGGTTCTAAAAAAACAAGGCGCAGGAATGTTTGGAGACAATAATGATACTTCGGTTTATTTGCCTGTCAATTTTATACGAAGGTTGTATGGCGATAATAATGATGCAATGACTCCGGTAATTCTTATCAAGCCAGAAAAAGGCATTGATATGGAGGCCTATAAAGCGGAACTTACCCAAAAATTAAGAAATTATCGAGGAATGAAAACGGGAGAAATTGATAATTTTTTCATCAATGTTTTATCAGGATTTACCGATTTGATTGACGGAATTATTTCTAAAATGAATCTTGTAGGATGGATTATAAGTGGATTTTCCTTGTTGGTTGGTGGTTTTGGAATTGCCAATATTATGTTTGTTTCTGTAAAAGAGCGCACGAATTTAATTGGAATTCAAAAATCATTGGGTGCCAAAAACCGATTTATATTATTCCAATTTCTATTTGAAGCTGTTATTTTATCTGTAATTGGCGGATTAATTGGACTGTTTTTGGTTTGGATAATCTCTATTATTTTAACCAATGTCTTGGATTTTGAATTTGTATTAGGTTTTGGAAATGTCCTTTTAGGAACTGGATTAGCTGCATTAATCGGATTAATTTCAGGGATTTTGCCTGCTATATCAGCATCCAAATTAGATCCTGTGGAAGCCATTAGAACGGGGATGTAGAATTAGAGTTTTTACCCTTTAAGCTTGTTATTTTATACTCAAAGAGTATAATTAGATACTACGGGGCTATAATTATAAGTTCAAAGAGTATAATTTTATACTAAAAGAGTATAATTATAAGTTCAAAGAGTATAATTAGATACTCAGAGGCTATAATTATAGGATCAAAGACTATAATTAGATTGTCAAAAGGTATAATTAATAATTCTGAGTTTATAATTGGATTCTTTTAACACGAAAAACCAAATAAGATTGAGTTTATTATAAATAATCCCGATTATTTCGGGATTATTAACCTTTCTCACATTTATATTCTAAACAATACAGCAAAAATAATTCTATTTTCCATTTTAACTAAATCGGGTCTCCAATCAGAAGGCAATGGAGTAGTGGTATATCCAGTTGGAGATGTAACGCCGCCAGAGCCAGCAAAATAAGGGACATTTGCTTCTCTATGTACAAATTCTACTCTAAAGGTAATGCTTTGGTTTGGCATATAATCAAAACCGGTTGAGCAATCAAAGCCTTTAAACTCATCACCAGGATTTGCCGAAAACGGGAAAGCACCTGCAGTTTGAGTTGGATTACTTGGGTTTGGTAATGGACTGGCTTGACCTGTTGGATATAAAACCAGATATCTCCCTGGATTTGTCATGTATCCGCCACCAAAAGTCCATGCGAATGTGTCATTATTGAACCAAATTCTATTGTAAGCCATACCACTTATAAAATATTGAGCAGGATTATTTGGGTCACTCGAATCAAATCCATTTACGCCATCGCCTTTTTCAAAACCAATATTGAAAGTGCTTGAAAAAGCAGCTTTACTTATGCCTTTTGATTTTGGATTATTGAAATAACGAACCAATAAACTGTTGTCAGAATGAAAACGAACTCTGTTTTTTAATCCCGCAGCATCTGTTCCGTAATAATCGTTTGTTAATAATTTTACCGCTTCGTTTGGACACCAAGTTACATTTCCTCCAATTCCTGGCATACTATTGAATTTGCCATAACTTTGCCATCCGTTGATTAGCCAACCTTCAAATTTTAGTTTTTTTGTTGCGAAAACTTGAACCCTTAATCCATTAAAAAACCAGGGTGTATTGTCAGATGTGAATGAAGCTTGATATTCCCAGTTTTCTACCTGATAATAAGAATTTAGTCCAATATAAGACATAAACATACCCGCATCCACATTAATTCCGTACCATTTGTTGAAGTGATACCCCGCATAGGCTTCTGATAAATAGCGATACGCATTGTCAAGTTGATATTGCCCTTTATAAACACTATAATCGTTTCGAGGAATAACTGTGGATCGAGTGCCAAATTGCATCATTATTTTTGCTCTGGCATTTTCATAATTAAATTCGCCACCAAGGTTAACACTCGATACCTGCATTTCATTGTTTCTTGCTAAAGCGGTAGAACCTACCACTGTATTGTCGTTTGGATTGTTATAGGAATGCGTATAGTTGGCATCAAACATAATATTTCCAGTGAAATATTTTGTAGTTAATACTGGTGGCGATGTTCTTCTGTCTGAACCGTTTTGCCACGTCATGTCCATTCCATCAAAAGGTATTTTTTCAGAAATCGAATCTTTTGATTTTTCAGTTTGAGCATTGCTTTTACAAACCGCAAGGGTTATCAATAAAAGAGTAATAATTTTAGTTTTCATTTTTTTTGTTTAAAAATTCATAATTGAGTTGTCTTCCAAAAACTTAATTTTGAAAATGTCTTTTTGACTAATAATTTCCCCTACTAAAAAACCAAATGAATCTAATCCGAAAAGTACATTTGCATCAACTAAATGCCATTTTGAAATGTAGGTTGAATTGCCTCTGAAAAAACCAATAAATTTTCCTCTTATCAATTTATGATTTTTTAATTCAACCTCAATTAGTTGATTTTTTAGTTTGAAATATTTTTCATATAGCACCCATGATAAATCGGTTTTCATTGGTGTCTATTTTCTCTATCTAACTTTATATTTGTTATAGGCTGATAAACCAAAGGAATTTGTTCTATTTCAACATCAGATTTTTCTAATCCAAATGCTTTTTCATCACTTAATCCCATACGTTTCAAAAGAAAATAACCTTTTAATAGCAATCCTTCGCGTAAAGCAAATTCGTTTTCGATAGATAAAAACTTCTCAATTACAACAAATTTAAAGTCAGGTTCATTGTTGTATTTACTTGAGCCGTCTGGACGAATATGCAAATTAAGCTCTTTATTTGCTACTAATTCTTTGACAATATTTTTGAAATACAACTCCGTTTTTGGTTGTATTCTAAAACCAACATTGATGTTTACTTTTATTACTTTGTCATCAACTAATTCTGAAACATCATAGGATAATGTAAATGGGTCTTCGGTTCTATTTATATGTAAAAACCAATAAACATCAGCCCGTTTTGGTTTTTTTGCAAAAATAGACTTGATTACTTTTTCTTCAATTTCATGTCTTCTATCTGCCTTAGATAAGTAGATTAAATGTGTAGCAAACTTTGGAATAGCATCGTCTTCGCTCAACTCGGTTAATTGATTGCTGTATTTCCCTAATTCTACAAATTTCAGAAATGTATTATTAATTTTTCGAGCATAATACCAAATGTACATTACTGAAAATATAAATAATTCAAAAAATAAAAACATCCAACGTTCTTTTATTTTAGCTACATTGGCAATAAAAAACGCAATTTCGATTGTTCCGAAAACGGTTAGAAATAAGATTACATAAATTCTATCCCATTTCAATCGGTATTTGATAAAATAACTTAAAAGAAGTGTTGTCATAAGCATTGTTATGGTAATAGAAAAACCATAAGCTGCTTCCATGTGGGCACTTTCTTTGAAGTAAACCATCATTAAAACACACCCAAACCAAAGAATACTATTTACACTTGGAATATACACTTGACCTTTACTATCACTTGGTTGTTTAACTGTAACTCTTGGCCAAAAATTAAGGTTCATTCCTTCACTAATTAATGTAAAACTTCCACTTATTAATGCTTGTGAAGCTATTACTGTTGCACAAGTTGCAATGATAATACTTGGAAGTAAAAACCAACTTGGTACGATTTCAAAAAATGGATTTCTACCATTCAATAAAGCAACTCCCTGATGCATCAACCAAGCTGCCTGTCCTAAATAACAGACAACTAAACTTATTTTCACATAAATCCAAGTAATACGAATGTTTTTAATACCGCAATGCCCCAAGTCGGAATATAATGCTTCTGCCCCTGTAGTACATAGGAAAACTGCCCCTAAAAGCCAAAAACCACTAGGGTAGTTTACTAAGAGATTATAACCATAATATGGATTTAATGCTTTGATAATATCAGGATGTATAATTATTTGATTAATTCCAACAATAAGAATCATTGAAAACCAAATTGTCATAATTGGACCAAAAAATTTACCTATTACTTGTGTTCCAAATCGTTGAAAAAAGAATAATAATGACAATATAGCGACGACAATCCCAATAGTTAATGCATTTCCAGCGACGATTGTATTTTCAAGACCATTAACCATTCCAAGACCTTCTATTGCTGAAGAAACTGAAATTGGGGGTGTAATAATTCCATCAGCAAGTAATGTAGTTGCTCCAAGTATTGTTGGAATGACCAACTTTTTTCCATAGCGTCTAACCAATGCGTAAAGTGAAAAAATACCGCCTTCGCCATGATTATCAGCTCGAAGTGTGAGCCATACATATTTAATGGTAGTTTGAAAAACAAGTGTCCAAAAAATACAAGAAACACCACCATATACAAGCGTTAGATCAATTGTTCTACTTCCAATAACAGCTCTTAATGCATATAAAGGACTTGTTCCAATATCGCCATAAATAATTCCAAGAGCTACTAAAAGGGATGCAGCAGTTACTTTGCTCGCCACACTGTTTTTTGTTGTATTCATTATGTATATTGTTAAAAATTTTAATGATACAAAGTTCTATAAAAGGATATTTGTAGAATATAAAAAAAGGTGTACTTGCTATAAAGATTTTATAAAGATTAACTAAAACGATATCCAACACCGCTTTCTGTAATAATATATTTTGGTTGGTTTGGGTTTTCCTCTATTTTTTTGCGCAATGTTCCAACAAAAACTCTCAAATATTGTGTTTCTGTTTGATAACTATTTCCCCAAATTTCTTTAAGGATGTATTGATGTGTCAGAACCCGACCTTCATTTTTCATAAATAACGCTAATAAATTGTATTCGGTTGCTGTAAGTTTTAGCATTTCGTCATTTCGTTTTATGATTCTTGCTCCAAAATCTATTTGTAAATCTCTGCAAGTAAAAATACTGCAATCATCATTGGTTTGATTTCTGCGAATAACTGAGCGAATACGGGCTAAAAGTTCGGCACTTCTAAAAGGTTTTGTTAAATAATCAGTTGCGCCATTATCAAGTGCTTTCACAATATCTCCTTCGCTATTTTGTACGGATAGAATTATTATTGCTTTGTTGTACCAGGTTCGAAGTTCCTTTAGTATTTCATGCCCACTCTTGTCAGGCAAACCAATATCTAACAATATTAATTCTGGAGGATGATTTACAGCCATTAGTATTCCTTCTTTTCCTGTTTCTGCAAGCCAAACTTTATAGTCGTTACTTTCTAATGTTATTTCTAATAACTTTCGGATTGGTGCTTCGTCATCAATAACTAATATTTCAGCTTTATTCATTTTTAAGATTATTTAAATAAGTTGTTTCGCTTGGAATTTTTATTGTGAAACAAGTACCTGAATTTATATTGGATTCTAATTTTATAGTTCCATTAAGGGCTTCAACAAATCCTTTTACAATTGACAATCCAAGTCCGCTTCCACCAGTTTTTGTGTTTGGCAATCTATAAAATTTATCAAAAGCAAATTGAATTTCGTTTTCGGGAAATCCTTTTCCATTATCTGAAACTGAAATAATGCAATTATCAAATTCATAGGTTGCATCAATATTTATAATTGTGTTTTTTGGGGTATATTGAATTGCGTTAGTTACTAAATTTTGAATCACTTCTTCAATCAATCCAGAATCTAACTTAAATAATGGTAGTTTTTCATTTGGAATGAAGCTAATAATATGATGATTTTTTACAGGCGTTATTTTTTGAATTACTGTAAAAATGAGTTCATTGATATCACACCAATCTTGTTTTGGTTTTAACATTCCAGTTTCTAATCGACTCATATTTAACAAATTTTCAACTTGTCTGTTCAGTCTAATACTTGCTTTGTCAATTTCTTCGAGAAGTTCATTTTGATTTGTTTCTGAAAGTTTGGTTTTATTTTCTTTAAGTGTATCAATCGCTCCAATGATTGTAGATATTGGTGTTCGCAACTCATGAGATAATGAATTGAGTAATGTATTGTAGAGTTTTATTGTTTTTTCTTTTTCGTCTTTATCTCGTGCTTTACTTTCGGCTTCTCTTATTTTGAATGTTAAAACTGCATTTACTAATGCTATAATGAAATACATTAGAAACAATAAAATATCTTCAGTATTTGTAATATGAAATGTAAATAGAGGCTGAATAAAAAAGAAATTTAAAATCAAACCGCTTAAAATAGCAGTTAACAAGACTGGTAAAATATCAAAAACCATCGCAACAAGAGAAACTGTCATTAGTAGAATTAATGCCGTTATTCGATAATCGATGTATTTTGAAGTGAAAAAACAGATAAAAGAAACTATGAATACCAATACAATACTAATAAAGTATTGCATTGTCATTGAATATTTTTTTGTTTCAAATTTTCTCAAAATCAATTTTGTTTCTTGATATAGCAAAAGTAATTGAATTCTTCAAATAGTTTGAAAATAACAACTTTTATGTTTTAATATCTTTAATTATTTATGAATTTAAAATAGAGATAGTCAGATGTAAATTTTTCAATTAGGCATTATTTTCCATAAAAAAAACACAAAGCATAACTTTGTGTTTTTTTGTCTCTTTGTGATAAAAAAACCTATCTCACATTTATATTCTGAATCAAATCGATATATAAATTAATTTTATCTTTCAATTCTTTTCTTGGGGTAATAAAATCTAAAAAACCGTGTTCCAAAACAAATTCGGCAGTTTGAAATCCTTCTGGCAAATCTTTTCCAGTAGTATCTCGCACCACTCTTGGGCCAGCAAATCCAATTAAAGCGCCCGGTTCAGAAATATTTATATCACCTAACATCGCATAAGAAGCAGTGGTTCCTCCCGTAGTTGGATCAGTACATAAAGAAATGTAAGGAATTCCAGCATCGGCCAATTGCGCTAATTTTGCGGATGTTTTTGCCAATTGCATTAAGGAATAAGCAGCTTCCATCATCCTTGCGCCACCTGATTTTGAAATCATTACAAATGGTGTTTTGGTTTTTATAGCGTAATCAATTCCACGAGCAATTTTTTCTCCTACAACAGCTCCCATAGAACCACCAATAAAGGCAAAATCCATACAGCAAACTACCAAATCTTTTCCTTTTGATTTTCCAACACCAGTACGAACCGCATCTTTCAATTTGGTTTTTTCCATAGCATCTTTCAATCGGTCGGCATATTTTTTGGTATCCACAAAATGCAAAGGATCTTTAGAGGTCATTTTAGCATCTAATTCTTTGAATTCGTTGTTGTCGAATAAAATTTCGAAATATTCTTTACTTCCAATTCTAACGTGAAAACCATCTTCTGGACTAACCCAAAGGTTTCTCGCTAATTCTTCGGCATCGATAATTTTCCCTGTTGGGGATTTATACCACAATCCTTTCGGAACATCTTTTTTGTCCTCCGTTGCCGTAGTAATTCCTTTTTCTGTTCTTTTAAACCAAGCCATAATTTATGTTT
>CANFVB010000007.1 GCA_947450355.1 Bacteroidota bacterium | reverse complement strand
TTTCCTTTTGCCGTTTTATAAGCAGCAGTTTCAAAAGCATAAACCATTCTAAAAGCAGAGAAATATCCTAAATCCCCTTTATTTTCTTTTGCAGAAGGATCTTGAGAATAATCCGTTGCTAATTTTCCAAAATCTTCACCAGCAATAGCTCTTTTACGAAGGTCTAAAATTTGATTATAGGCTTTCAAAGTGTCTTCTGGAGTTGCATTTTCGTCAACCATTAATAATATATGAGACGCTTTAATTTCTTTTAAAGAACGTTTGTAACCTTCTTCGATAAGCTCTTTTGTTACTTTTGAATCTGATGTGTAATTTTTAGAAAGTTGCGTTCTGTATGACTTTAACTCATTTTGATATGAAGTTCCGTCTTGCAATCCTAATTTATATGCTTTGTTGATTTTAAGTTTATAACCAACAAATAATTCTAAATATTGATTCAAATCTTTTTGAGATTCATCTTTTACTAAATCAAGATTTTTATTGTAAACCCTTGCAAATTCGTCTGTATAATAAGGCTTATTGTCAATTGTGAATAAAACATCTTTGTTGCTATTTTGAGCAAATCCGATGAAATTTAACGAAAGTAAAAGTCCAAAAAATAATTGTTTCATTTTCATTTTATGTAAATTAATTATATAATACTATTAAAATTGTTAAGCATAATTTGCAACTCACAAAAATAGCAATTCAATTACATTATACAACTATAGGGAATACTATTAACAAAATTTTATTAACAAAAGAATGGAAATCTATTATAAACATTATTCTCTTTGAGTAGTTTGCGGATTATTTGTTGAATAAATAGTATTTTTGCAATCCATTTATACATTATATGAGCTTTTTAAAAGAAATTGAAAGACGAAGAACTTTCGGAATTATATCGCATCCCGATGCTGGAAAAACTACTTTAACTGAAAAACTATTACTTTTTGGTGGGGCAATTCAGGAAGCGGGAGCCGTAAAAAACAATAAAATTAAAAAAGGAGCGACTTCCGATTTTATGGAAATTGAGCGCCAAAGAGGGATTTCGGTTTCTACTTCGGTTTTGGCATTTAATTATAAAGACAAAAAAATAAACATTCTTGATACGCCTGGACACAAGGATTTTGCTGAAGATACTTTCCGAACTTTAACCGCCGTTGATAGCGTTATTGTGGTTATTGACGTTGCAAAAGGGGTTGAAGAGCAAACCGAAAAATTAGTTTCTGTTTGTAGAATGCGAAATATTCCGATAATTGTTTTTATCAACAAATTAGATAGAGAAGGAAAAGATGCCTTTGATTTGATGGATGAAGTGGAACAAAAATTAGGATTGACCGTAACCCCTTTGAGTTTTCCAATTGGAATGGGTTATGATTTTCAAGGGATTTATAATCTTTGGGAACGCAATATCAACTTATTCAGTGGTGACAGTCGAAAAAATATTGAAGAAACGATTGCTTTTTCAGATGTCAAAAATCCTGAATTAGAGAAAATTATCGGTCAAAAACCTGCTGATCGACTTCGAGAAGAATTAGAATTGATTGATGAAGTTTATCCAAAATTTAATCGTCAAGATTATTTAGATGGAAAATTGCAACCTGTGTTTTTTGGTTCTGCATTGAATAATTTTGGTGTTCGAGAATTGTTGGATTGCTTTGTAGAAATTGCCCCATCGCCAAGACCAAAAGATTCCGAAACAAGATTGGTTGATCCAAAAGAAGAAAAAATGTCGGGTTTTGTATTTAAAATCCACGCCAATATGGATCCAAAACACCGAGATAGATTGGCATTTATAAAAATTGTTTCTGGAACATTTGAAAGAAACAAACCCTATTATCACGTTCGTCAAAAGAAAAATCTAAAGTTTTCGAGTCCAAATGCATTTTTCGCTGAAAAAAAAGAAATCGTTGACATTTCCTATCCAGGAGATATTGTGGGCTTGCACGACACGGGGAATTTTAAAATTGGTGATACCTTAACTGAAGGCGAAATCATGAGTTTCAAAGGAATTCCGAGTTTCTCGCCAGAGCATTTCAGATACATCAATAATGCCGATCCGATGAAAGCAAAACAATTGGACAAAGGCGTTGACCAGTTGATGGATGAAGGTGTGGCGCAGTTATTTACATTGGAATTGAACAACCGAAAAATCATTGGAACTGTTGGCGCATTACAATATGAAGTAATTCAATACCGATTGGAACACGAATACGGAGCTAAATGTTCTTATGAGAATTTTCCCGTTCACAAAGCGTGTTGGGTAAAACCTACAGATCCTAAAAGCGAAGAATTTAGAGAATTTAGAAGAATCAAACAGAAATTTTTGGCACACGATAAATACAACCAATTGGTGTTTTTAGCCGATTCTGATTTCACAATTCAAATGACACAGAATAAATTTCCAAATGTAAAATTGTTCTTTACTTCGGAGTTTGAGTAGATATTAAATACAAAAAAAGAGGCTGTCAGAATAGATAGCCTCTTTTTTTATGTGATTTAGTTTAGAATTATCTAACTAATAATTTTACAGATTTTTCACCTTCGGAAGATTTAACTTTAGCTATATAGAATCCAGAGTTTAAATTGAAATTAGTATCTGAATTTGTTTCAATAGTTTTAACTAATGCTCCTGTAATAGCGTAAATTTCAATTGTAGTGTTAGATTTTACATTAGAAACCATAATTTGATTTCCATTAGAAAAGACTGCGGCAGTTTCATTTTTAAATTCATTAATACTAAGTGGGTCATAAGAAACTGAAATTTTAGCAAAAATCATTGTATTGTTAGAATAAACATAAACCGTTCCTGCTCCACCTGTATATGAAGCGGTTAAAATTGTTTTATACGGCGATGGAGATGCCGAAGTATATGAATTTAAAACAGTAGTACCATTAGATATTGATGCAATTCTACCTGTTGATGAGGTAGATACCCAAACACTTACAGTACACGGACCAGAAACAGGAAAAGACAAACCGCGCTTTGTTGGAATAACTCCGGTTAATGTAGCAGATCCATTAGACATTGCATTTACAGAAGTAAAACCATCACTAAATGCAACTGAAGAGGAAGCAATAGTTCCAGTAGCAGAACCACCTGCAATTATATTTAATCCATCTACTGTTCTATCGGTAGTTAGACCTGCGGCTACAGGCCAAATAGTAGAATCTGAAAAATCCCACGTATGATTTTGAGCATTAATCGTTACTGATAGCAAAACGATTGGTAAAATAAATAATAGTAATTTTTTTTTCATAATAAATAAAGTTCAGTTGTTAAAGTTTAAAAGTTTAAATAATGTTCGATTAAAAATGAGTTCATTAAATAATCAGCAATAAAAAATCATCATGTAATCGATTACACAAATATAACAATTTAAATCTAAAAATACATGATGATTAAAAAAAGTATTGATTTATTTTTAATACTCATTTAATACTTAGATAAATTACTAAATACTGCATTGAATTAAAGTAATCCTAAAATTTAACTGAAGTGTATTGTTATAAATTAAAATTTTAAAAATAAAAAAAATCGATATATAACATAAAAAAGCCCCTTCATACGAAGGGGCTTTTTAAAATTTATGCTTGACCGGCAGGGCCAAAATTCAAAGGAATTGCGGGTTGCTCGGTGTCTTTTATTTCGCCGTGAGCGACTTCAAAACGGTGAACGTTTTCTGCCAACGCTTTTACTAATCTTTTAGCGTGTTGTGGCGTCAAAATAATTCTTGACTTCACTTTGGCTTTTGGAGTTCCAGGCATAATACATACAAAATCTAATACAAATTCTGATGCCGAATGATTGATTATTGCTAAGTTGGAATAAATTCCTTCCGCCATATTTTCATCTAATTCAATGTTGATTTGTCCTTGTTGCTCGCTCATTGTATAAATATTTATATTGTTTTCGCTTAATTGTTTTATCAAATTTACGACAAAACAATTAAACGATTAAACAATGAATTAATAATTGTATTCTTCTTTACTTGCCATCATTTCGTGGAAGTCTTCTTTTGAACCTACAATTGTGTGATCGTATTCTCTCATACCTGTACCGGCTGGGATTCTATGACCTACAATTACATTTTCTTTCAATCCTTCTAAGTAATCAATTTTACCAGCTACTGCTGCTTCATTTAATACTTTTGTAGTTTCTTGGAAAGATGCTGCAGAAATGAATGATTTCGTTTGAAGTGAAGCTCTTGTGATACCTTGTAAAACTGGCGTTGCAGTTGCTGTGATTACGTCACGAGCTACAACCAAATTCTTATCATTACGTTTCAATAGTGAGTTTTCATCACGCAATTCACGAGGGGAAACAATTTGTCCTGCTTTTAGGTTTTGAGAGTCACCTGCATCTTCAACCACTTTCATACCGTATAATTTATCATTTTCAACGATAAAGTCTTTTGTATGAATTAATTGGTCTTCTAAGAATAAGGTATCTCCTGGATCTTGAACTCTAACTTTACGCATCATTTGACGTATTACTACTTCAAAGTGTTTGTCGTTAATTTTCACCCCTTGCAAACGATATACTTCTTGAATTTCATTAACCAAATACTGTTGAACAGCTGCTGGCCCTTTAATTCTCAAGATATCGTCTGGAGTAATTGCTCCGTCAGACAATGGTACACCTGCGCGTACAAAGTCATTTTCTTGAACTAAGATTTGGCTTGAAAGTTTAACTAAATACTTTTTAACCTCCCCGAATTTAGATTCGATAACAATTTCACGGTTTCCTCTTTTCACTTTTCCGAAAGTAACAACTCCGTCAATTTCTGAAACTACTGCTGGATTCGATGGATTACGAGCTTCTAACAACTCTGTAATTCTTGGCAAACCTCCTGTGATATCTCCAGATTTTGAAGAACGACGTGGGATTTTTACTAAAATCTTACCTGCTTTAATTTTCTCACCATTGTCAACCATCAAGTGGGCTCCAACTGGTAAGTTATATGAACGTATTAATTCGTTGTCTTTACCGTAAATCAATAAAGTTGGAATTAATTTTTTGTTTCTTCCTTCAGAAATTACTTTTTCTTGGAAACCAGTTTGCTCATCAATTTCAACCATAAATGATTGTCCTTGCTCTAAATCTTCGTAAGCAATTTTACCAGTAAATTCAGAAATAATAACTCCATTATATGGATCCCATTTACAGATAACTTCTCCTTTTGCAACTTCTTGACCGTCTTTCACATAAATGCTTGAACCGTAAGGAATGTTATTTGTAGCTAAAAGAATACCTGTTTTAACATCTATTAATTTCAATTCTGTAGAACGAGAGATTACAATATCAACAGCTTGACCGTCTGCATCTTCTCCTTTAACAGTTTTAAGATCTTCTATTTCTAAACGACCGTTGAATTTCGCAGGAATGCTTGATTCTTCAGAAATACCACCCGCAACCCCACCAACGTGGAATGTACGTAATGTCAACTGTGTACCTGGCTCTCCAATAGATTGTGCGGCAATTACACCAACAGCTTCACCTCTTTGAGTCATTTTTCCAGTTGCTAAGTTTCTTCCGTAGCATTTAGCACAAATTCCTTTAGTTGCTTCACAAACTAATGGCGAACGAACCTCTACTTTCTCGATTGGAGAAGCTTCGATTAAACGCATAGTTGCTTCTACAATTTGCTCACCACCGTAAACTAAAACTTCGTTTGTTAAAGGATTTACAACATCTTGCAAAGCAACACGTCCTAAAATTCTTTCTCCTAAGGTTTCGACAATTTCTTCATTCTTTTTCAATGCTGAAACTTCAACACCTCTAAGCGTTCCACAGTCTTCAATATTTACGATAACGTCTTGAGAAACGTCGTGTAGTCTTCTTGTTAAATAACCTGCATCGGCAGTTTTCAAAGCCGTATCTGCAAGTCCTTTACGCGCACCGTGAGTAGAAATGAAATATTCTAAAATCGATAGTCCTTCTTTAAAGTTAGAAAGAATTGGATTTTCAATAATTTCACCACCACCAGCGGTAGATTTTTTAGGCTTAGCCATCAATCCACGCATACCAGTTAACTGACGAATTTGTTCTTTAGAACCCCTTGCTCCAGAGTCAAGCATCATATACACTGAGTTGAAACCTTGTTGGTCCTCTCTAATGTTTTTCATTGCTAATTCTGTAAGTTGGGCATTTGCAGAAGTCCAAACATCAATAACTTGGTTGTAACGTTCGTTATTGGTAATAAGTCCCATATTATAATTGGCAGAGATACCGTCAACTTGTTCTCTGGCATCTGCAATTAATTTAGGTTTTTGTTCTGGTATTCTAATATCACCAAGAGAGAATGACAATCCACCGCTGAAGGCGAATTTGTAACCCATATCTTTCATATTATCTAAGAAGGCAGCCGTTGTAGGAACATTAGTCACACTTAATACGTGACCGATAATATCTCTAAGGTTTTTCTTAGTCAATACATCATTGATATATCCAGCTGCTTCAGGTACTACTTCATTAAATAATACACGACCTGCAGTTGTTTGAATAATTTTATATACTAATTCACCAGCTTCATTGAAATCTTTTGCACGAATTTTCACACGAGCATTCAATTCTAATTTACCTTCGTTTAATGCAATATTTACTTCTTCTGCAGAATAAAAAGTTAAGTCTTGACCTAAAATTATGTGTTCTGGAGTCGAGATACGTTCTTTGGTCATATAATATAGACCCAAAACCATATCCTGAGAAGGTACTGTAATTGGCGCACCATTGGCAGGATTCAAGATATTATGAGAAGCCAACATTAATAACTGTGCTTCCAAAATAGCCTCAGGTCCTAACGGCAAGTGAACTGCCATTTGATCCCCATCAAAATCCGCATTAAATGCAGTACAAACTAAAGGGTGCAATTGGATTGCTTTTCCTTCAATTAATTTTGGTTGGAATGCTTGAATACCAAGTCTGTGCAAAGTAGGAGCACGATTCAGTAAGATTGGATGTCCTTTAATTACATTTTCAAGGATGTCCCAAACTACAGGCTCTTTTTTGTCTATTATTTTCTTAGCTGATTTTACTGTTTTTACAATTCCTCTTTCTATCAATTTACGGATAACAAAAGGTTTGTATAGTTCAGCTGCCATATCTTTTGGGATACCACATTCAAACAATTTCAATTCAGGTCCAACAACAATTACCGAACGAGCAGAATAATCCACACGTTTTCCAAGTAAATTTTGACGGAAACGTCCTTGTTTACCTTTTAATGAATCTGATAAAGATTTCAAAGGTCTGTTTGATTCTGTTTTAACAGCAGATGCTTTACGCGTATTATCGAAAAGTGAATCTACCGATTCTTGCAACATACGTTTTTCGTTTCTCAAGATAACTTCTGGAGCTTTAATCTCCATTAATCTTTTCAAACGGTTGTTACGTATAATTACACGACGGTATAAATCATTTAAATCTGAAGTAGCAAAACGACCACCATCAAGCGGCACAAGAGGACGTAATTCTGGTGGAATAACAGGAACCACTTTCATAATCATCCATTCAGGACGGTTTTCACGGTTCAAGTTAGATTCACGGAAAGACTCCACTACTTGTAATCTTTTTAATGCTTCAGTTTTACGTTGTTTAGATGTTTCGTTGTTTGCTTTATGTCTTAAATCATAAGATAATTCATCAAGATTGATACGTGCTAACAAATCCATAATACACTCTGCTCCCATTTTGGCAACAAATTTATTAGGATCAAAATCATCTAAATATTGGTTATCGGCAGGCAAAGTATCTAAAATATTTAGATATTCTTCTTCTGTCAAAAAGTCTAATCTTTGTACTGATTCTCCTTCAGCATTTTGGGCAATACCCGCTTGGATTACTACGTATCTTTCGTAGTAAATAATCATATCTAATTTCTTAGATGGCAATCCAAGGATATATCCAATTTTGTTTGGAAGAGAACGGAAATACCAGATATGAGCAATTGGCACAACCAAATTGATGTGACCTACTCTATCTCTACGTACTTTTTTCTCAGTAACTTCAACCCCACAACGGTCGCAAACAATCCCTTTATAACGGATTCTTTTGTATTTTCCACAAGCACATTCGAAATCCTTTACAGGTCCAAATATTCTTTCGCAGAAAAGTCCATCGCGTTCTGGTTTATGGGTTCTATAATTGATAGTTTCAGGCTTCAAAACCTCACCTCTTGACTCAGCCAAGATAGATTCTGGAGACGCTAAACCAATCGAAATTTTGTTAAACCTTTTAACTACAGGGTTTTTATCTTTATTGTTGTTATTTCTATTATTCATCATAGTCATAAAATTTTAAGTTGTTGGTTGTTAGTTGTTGGTTGATAGTTTTGGATTTTTTCCAATAATCATCAACCGCCAACCATCAACTATATTATTCTTCCAAACGAATGTCTAATCCAAGACCTTTCAATTCATGCATTAAAACATTGAAAGATTCTGGCAATCCTGGTTCTGGCATTGCTTCTCCTTTAACGATTGCTTCGTAAGTTTTAGCTCTACCTATTACATCATCAGATTTTACTGTCAAGATTTCTCTTAATGTGCTTGATGCGCCATACGCTTCTAATGCCCAAACTTCCATCTCTCCAAAACGCTGACCTCCAAATTGTGCTTTACCACCCAATGGTTGTTGTGTAATTAATGAGTATGGTCCGATTGAACGGGCGTGCATTTTATCATCAACCATGTGACCCAATTTCAACATATAGATAACTCCAACTGTTGCAGCTTGGTGAAAACGTTCTCCAGTTCCGCCATCATAAAGATAGGTGTGACCGAATCTTGGAATTCCAGCTTCGTCAGTTAATTCATTAATTTGGTCTAAAGTTGCACCGTCAAAAATTGGAGTAGCATATTTTCTACCTAATTTCTGTCCAGCCCATCCTAATACCGTTTCATAAATTTGACCAATGTTCATACGTGAAGGTACACCAAGTGGATTCAACACAATATCAACAGGCGTTCCATCTTCTAAGAAAGGCATATCTTCATGACGAACAATACGTGCAACAATACCTTTGTTACCGTGACGTCCCGCCATTTTATCCCCAACTTTCAATTTACGTTTTTTAGCGATATAAACTTTAGCTAATTTCAAGATTCCAGCTGGCAATTCATCACCAACAGTAATCGTGAATTTCTCTCTTCTTAAACCACCTTGTAAATCGTTCAACTTAATTTTATAGTTATGGATCAAATCATTTACCATTTTATTGGTATCATCATCAGAAACCCATTGTCCTTTATTTAAGTGAGCAAAATCTTCTACAGAATTCAACATTTTAAGAGTATATTTTTTACCTTTTGGTAATACTTCTTCTCCTAAATCATTCATAACTCCTTGTGAAGTTTTTCCGTTTATTATATTGAAAAGTTTATCAATTAATTTGTCTTTTAATTCAACAAATTTCGTTTCAAATTCCATTTCCAAAGCAGCCAAAGCATCTTTATCTTGCGTACGTTTGCGTTTGTCTTTTACGGCTCTTGCGAACAATTTTTTATCTAAAACAACACCGTGTAATGAAGGTGACGCTTTCAATGAAGCATCTTTTACATCTCCTGCTTTGTCTCCGAAGATTGCTCGAAGCAATTTCTCTTCTGGAGTAGGATCTGATTCTCCTTTAGGTGTAATTTTTCCAATTAGAATATCGCCAGGTTTAACTTCGGCACCAATTCTAATCATTCCGTTTTCATCTAAATCTTTAGTAGCTTCTTCACTAACGTTTGGAATATCATTCGTTAATTCTTCGTTTCCTAATTTAGTATCTCTAACCTCTAATGAATAATCATCAATATGGATAGATGTAAAAATATCGTCACGAACTACTTTTTCAGAAATTACAATTGCATCCTCGAAGTTATATCCTTTCCATGGCATAAATGCAACTTTAAGGTTTCTACCTAAAGCTAATTCACCATTTTGAGTTGCATATCCTTCTGACAATACTTGACCAAGAACTACTCTGTCCCCTTTTCTTACGATAGGTTTTAGGTTGATACTTGAACTTTGATTTGTTTTTCTGAATTTTATTAAATTGTATGTTTTTTCATCTTCTTCAAAACTAACCATACGTTCTGCATCAGAACGGTCATATTTGATTGTGATGATATTTGCATCAACATAAATTACAGTACCATCACCTTCAGCATTAATCAATACTCTAGAATCAGAGGCAACTTGGCGCTCTAAACCTGTACCAACAATTGGTGCTTCAGGACGTAATAACGGAACTGCTTGACGCATCATGTTAGATCCCATCAAGGCTCTATTCGCATCATCATGTTCCAAGAAAGGAATTAATGAAGCAGAAATTGAAGCAATTTGATTTGGAGCAACATCAGTATAATCCACTTTTGATGGGTGAATTACTGGGAAGTCACCTTCTTGACGTGCAATTACGTTATCGGCAGTAATTTTACCTGTAGCGTCCATTTGGATATTTGCCTGAGCAATCATTTTTCCTTCTTCTTCTTCTGCACTTAAATATACAGGAGTAGCGTTTAGATCAATTTTTCCATCTTTTACTATACGGTAAGGTGTTTCGATGAAACCCATTCCGTTTACTTTTGCATAAACCCCAAGTGAAGAAATCAAACCAATGTTTGGTCCCTCAGGAGTTTCAATTGGACATAAACGTCCGTAATGCGTGTAGTGAACATCACGTACTTCAAACCCGGCTCTTTCTCTTGAAAGTCCACCTGGTCCTAGCGCAGATAATCTTCTTTTGTGTGTAATCTCAGCTAATGGATTGGTTTGATCCATAAATTGAGACAATTGGTTAGTACCAAAGAAAGAGTTAATAACGGATGATAATGTTTTAGCATTAATCAAATCAATTGGTGTGAACACCTCGTTATCTCTAACGTTCATTCTCTCTCTAATAGTTCTCGCCATACGAGCTAAACCAACACCGAATTGTTGAGAAAGTTGTTCACCAACAGTTCTAACACGACGGTTTGATAAGTGATCAATATCATCAATCTCAGCTTTAGAGTTGATTAATTCAATCAAATATTTCACGATAGTTATAATATCCTCTTTGGTCAAGACTTGCTTTTCCATAGGAATATTTAAACCTAATTTTTTGTTCATTCTATAACGACCAACTTCACCTAAGTTATAACGTTGATCTGAGAAGAATAATTTATCAATAATACCACGAGCAGTTTCTTCATCAGGCGGTTCTGCGTTACGCAATTGTCTGTAGATATGCTCAACAGCTTCTTTTTCAGAGTTTGTTGGATCTTTTTGTAACGTATTGTGAATAATAGAGTAGTCAACTACATTATTATCTTCTTTATGTAACAAAACAGATTTTACATTAGATTCTACAATTTCCTCGACATTATCTTTGTCAAGAATTGTGTCTCTATCTAATATAATTTCATTTCGTTCGATAGAAACTACTTCACCAGTATCTTCATCTACGAAATCTTCGTGCCATGTATTCAATACACGAGCAGCAAGTTTTCTTCCAATATATTTTTTAAGACCTGCTTTTGAAACCTTAATTTCTTCGGCAAGATCAAATATCTCAAGAATGTCCTTATCTCTTTCAAAACCGATTGCACGGAAAAGAGTAGTAACAGGTAACTTTTTCTTTCTATCGATATAAGCATACATAACGCTATTAATATCGGTAGCAAATTCTATCCAAGAACCTTTAAAAGGAATAACTCTGGCAGAATACAATTTTGTTCCATTGGCATGGAATGATTGACCAAAGAAAACACCTGGAGATCTGTGCAATTGAGAAACAACAACACGTTCTGCGCCATTGATTACAAAAGTACCGCTTGGCGTCATATAAGGAATTGTTCCAAGATATACATCTTGTACAATCGTTTCAAAATCTTCATGTTCTGGATCTGTACAATACAGTTTTAACCTTGCTTTAAGGGGTACACTATAAGTAAGACCTCTTTCTATACATTCTTGAATGGTATAACGAGGAGGATCTACAAAATAATCTAGGAATTCCAATACAAAGTTATTTCTTGTATCTGTAATTGGGAAATTTTCCATGAAGGTGTTGTATAAACCTTCGTCGCCTCTTTCGTCTGTTTTAGTTTCTAATTGAAAGAAATCTTTAAACGACTTAACCTGAACATCTAGAAAATCTGGATAGTCAGGAATATTTTTTGTTGAGGCAAAATTCAATCTTTCAGTCTGATTTGTTATCATCAATGGACAAAATTTTGATTAAAAAAAGTAATTTTTGTGTAAAACACTATTATTTATAAAACAATCAATACTTTCTTTTTATAATCAATACCTCTTTAAAAATTATTCGAAAGATTTACCCTTCTCATAGATTTTCTTTCATCGTATTGATTTAAAAACCTTTTTGTATTTTATACTATTTTATAATAAAATTTGATATAATTTTATTATACGAAAAATGGTTTAGGTCATTGGAACGAATCCAAGACCTAAACCTAATTCTCTAAAGCGAGTGAATTATTTTAATTCAACTTCAGCTCCAGCTTCTTCTAAAGCTTTCTTAAGACCTTCAGCTTCTTCTTTAGAAACTCCTTCTTTAACAGCACTTGGAGCGCTATCTACTACATCTTTAGCTTCTTTAAGACCTAGACCTGTTAGTTCTTTAACTAATTTTACAACTGCTAATTTAGAAGCACCTGCTGCTTTCAAAATAACTGTAAATTCAGTTTGAGCTTCCTCAGCAGCAGCTTCGCCACCACCAGAAACTACTACAGCTGCAGCAGCTGGTTCGATTCCGTAATCGTCTTTTAAAATTGTTGCTAAATCGTTAACTTCTTTTACAGTTAAGTTAACCAATTGTTCTGCGAATTGTTTCAAATCTGCCATTTTTTCTATCGTTTTAAAATGATTTGTAAAATATAATTTATTAATGTGCGCGTGTTTAATATGCTTTCTTTATAATTTAAAAACTTAAAAATTGAAATATTTAAAAATTTTGAATTAACTAATCTTTAAATCCTTTAATCTTAGAATTCTTTAATTTAAAATTAAGCTACCTCTTCAGTTTTGAATTGGTTTAAAAGAGCTGAAATAACTCTTTGTGCTGGAGATTGAAGTAATCCAATGATTTCTCCAATAACTTCTTCTTTAGATTTAAGCGATGCTAATGAATCTAATAAGTTATCTCCAATGTAAATTTCAGAATTAATATAAGCTCCTTTTAATACAGGCTTATCTGATTTTCTACGGAATTCTTTCATAATTTTCGCAGGAGCATTTGCTACATCTGCAAGAAAAATTGAAGTGTTACCTGTTAATGTTTCAGGTAATTCACCGTAGTTATTTTCAGAAGCCTCCATTGCTTTTGCAAGCAAAGAGTTTTTTACTACTTCTAATTTAATGCCTGCTTTATAGCAAGCTCTTCTTAGATTTGAAGTTACATCTGCATTTAAGCCTGAAATATCTGCTAAATAAACAATATTTGAACCAGCTAACTGTGCAGTTAAATTTTCAATCGCGATTGATTTTTCTTCTCTAGTCATACTAAAAGTTTTTTAACTACTTATACTGCTTTAGGATCCAATGCAATTGCAGGACTCATTGTGCTTGTAAGGTAAATACTTTTGATGTACGTTCCTTTAGCAGCAGTTGGCTTAAGTTTGATTAATGTTTGAATAATTTCGTGAGCGTTATCTACAATTTTATCAGCATCGAAAGAAATTTTTCCAATACCTGCGTGTATGATACCTGTTTTATCAACTTTAAAGTCGATTTTACCCGCTTTCACTTCTTGAACTGCTTTTGCAACATCCATAGTTACCGTTCCAGTCTTAGGGTTTGGCATTAAACCACGTGGTCCTAAAATACGACCTAATGGACCTAATTTACCCATAACACTCGGCATTGTGATAATTACATCAACATCTGTCCAACCGTCTTTGATTTTTTGTAAATAATCGTCAAGACCTACATAGTCTGCACCAGCTGCTAAAGCTTCCGCTTCTTTATCTGGAGTAACCAATGCTAATACTTTAACGTCTTTACCAGTTCCGTGAGGCAATGTTACTACACCTCTTACCATTTGATTCGCTTTTCTTGGATCTACACCCAAACGTACTGCGATATCAACCGACTCATCAAATTTTGCAGAAGCAACTACTTTTATTAATGCCGCAGCATCTTTTAAAGAATATAGTTTGTTCTTTTCAATTTTTGAAGCAGCCTCTTTTTGCTTTTTTGTCAATTTTGCCATGTCTTTTTTTAAATTAAAAAGGAGCGTCTCCTGTTACAGTTATACCCATAGATCTAGCTGTTCCTGCGATCATGCTCATAGCAGACTCGATAGTGAATGCATTTAAATCAACCATTTTGTCTTCTGCGATAGCTCTAATCACATCCCAAGTAACGTTTGCTACTTTTTTACGATTAGGCTCACCAGATCCAGACTTTAGCTTTGCAGCGTCCATTAATTGAACAGCAGCAGGTGGTGTTTTAATAACAAAATCAAAAGATTTGTCTTTATACACTGTAATTTGCACTGGGCAAACTTTGCCGGCTTTATCTTGTGTTCTCGCATTGAATTGCTTACAGAACTCCATGATATTAACACCAGCAGCACCTAAAGCAGGTCCAACCGGTGGCGATGGATTCGCAGCACCTCCCTTAACTTGTAGTTTAACTACTTTACTAATCTCTTTAGCCATTTTTTTTAAAAATTTAACACATCATCATTGGAAGCGATAAATGTGGTTTATTATAGTTGTAACAAAAATTATACTTTTTCAACTTGCATAAAGCTCAATTCTAAAGGTGTTTTTCTTCCGAAAATTTTCACCATTACTTCAAGTTTACGCTTTTCATCATTAATTTTCTCCACAGTTCCATTGAAACCGTTAAAAGGACCATCAATAACTTTGATTGTTTCACCAATATTGAACGGTATAGAATGAGTGTCTGTTTTCACAGCCAATTCATCCACTTTACCTAACATTCTATTTACTTCAGAAAGTCTCAACGGCACGGGATCTCCACCCTTAACTTCTCCAAGGAATCCAATAACTCCTGAGATTGATTTAATAATATGAGGAATTTCACCTGCAAGATTAGCCTCAATCATTACATAACCAGAAAAATAGACTTTGTCTTTGACGATTTTTTTTCCATCCTTCACAGTCACTACTTTTTCAGTAGGAACTAGAACTTGTGAAATATAATCACCCATTCCTAATCTATTGATTTCGTTTTCGATATAGGCTTTAACTTTGTTTTCTTGACCGCTAACCGCTCTAACAACATACCATTTTTTCACATTATTATCTGTCATCACAAGGTATTTAAGCTTTTATCCAATTAAAGAAACCTTCCAAAGTTTTTGCGAAAATCTGATCTACTCCCCAAGTTGCCAAGGCGAATATCACTGAAAAAACAGCAACTACAATGGTAAGACGTTGTACTTCTGCCCATTCCGGCCAAGTTACGTTTAACTTTAATTCATCAAACGCTTCGTTTATATAATTAAAAACTTTTGTCATTGTATATATTTTTTTTAGTGGCACGGGCGGAGGGATTCGAACCCCCATCAACGGTTTTGGAGACCGCTATTCTACCCTTGAACTACGCCCGTATAAAAAAGTCAGTAGTATTATTAAAATACCAACTGACTTTTATATTAATTAGACAATTACTCTACTATCTCAGTAACCTGACCTGCACCTACAGTTCTACCACCTTCACGGATAGCAAAACGAAGACCTAAGCTTAAAGCGATAGGGCTTAATAAGGCAACATTGATAGTTAAGTTATCACCAGGCATAACCATCTCTACACCAGCTGGCAAAGTGATAACACCTGTTACATCCGTTGTACGAACGTAAAATTGTGGACGATAATTATTATGAAATGGAGTGTGACGTCCACCTTCTTCTTTTTTCAAGATATAAACCTCTGCTTTGAATACAGCGTGTGGTTTTACTGAACCTGGCTTAATAATAACCATACCTCTTTTGATATCAGCTTTATCAATACCTCTTAACAATAAACCTACGTTGTCTCCAGCTTCTCCTCTATCAAGGATTTTACGGAACATTTCAACTCCTGTAATTGTAGAAGTTAATTTTTCAGCTCCCATTCCAATGATTTCAACTGGATCACCCGTATTAGCAATACCTGTTTCAATACGACCTGTAGCAACAGTTCCACGACCTGTAATAGTAAATGAATCCTCTACTGGCATCAAGAATGGTTTTGCAATATCACGAACTGGTTCTTCAATCCAAGAATCACAAGCAGCCATTAATTCAATAATTTTTGGTACCCAAGCTGGATCGTTATTCAATCCACCTAAAGCTGAACCTTGAATTACAGGACAATTATCTCCATCATATTCGTAGAAAGATAATAAGTCTCTGATTTCCATTTCAACTAATTCCAATAATTCTTCATCGTCAACCATATCCACTTTGTTCATGAATACTACCATTCTAGGAATACCTACTTGGCGACCTAAAAGGATGTGCTCACGTGTTTGTGGCATTGGTCCGTCTGTAGCAGCTACAACAAGAATAGCACCATCCATTTGAGCAGCACCAGTAACCATGTTCTTTACGTAATCCGCGTGACCTGGACAGTCAACGTGAGCGTAATGACGATTAGCAGTTTCGTACTCAACGTGAGATGTATTAATTGTAATACCTCTTTCTTTTTCTTCTGGAGCATTATCGATTTGATCAAACGATTTTGCTTGACAGTAACCCGCATCAGACAATACTTTAGTAATTGCCGCAGTTAATGTAGTTTTTCCGTGATCCACGTGACCAATTGTACCTATATTAAGGTGGGGTTTGTTACGGTTAAAATTTTCTTTTGCCATTTTACTTAATTTTTAATCTTAGTTATATATTCGTGTTCAAATTATACTTTGTTGAGCCAACTACGGGAATTGAACCCGTGACCTCTTCCTTACCAAGGAAGCACTCTACCTCTGAGCTAAGTCGGCAGAGAATTTATTTGTAAATTTTTGAATTCAGATTTTGAATAATCTGGAATCAGAAATCTAAAATTTCTTCTTGTGGGGAGAGCAGGATTCGAACCTGCGAAGTTCACACAGCAGATTTACAGTCTGCCCTCGTTGGCCGCTTGAGTATCTCCCCAATAATCTTTTATATTTATAGAGCCGGTGGAGGGACTCGAACCCACGACCTGCTGATTACAAATCAGCTGCTCTAGCCAACTGAGCTACACTGGCATTAAATATAAAAAAAGCCCGCTATTTCTAACGGACTGCAAATGTATATTAATTTGTTTTTTAATCAAAACATTTTTACCAATATTTTTAAATTATATATGATGTTTTACTTTTTCTTTCCTTTTTGTTAACAATCGCTCCAAAGTTTCGGCTGATTGTTCCAATGCTTCCTCAAATGTTTTGCATTGTTTTTTCACCATAAACTCGTCTCCTGGGACAAGCATTTTAATTTCAACAATCTTGTTCTCTTTCTCACTGGTTTTTTCAACTTTTAGGAAAACATCAGACGACACAATTTTGTCATAATACTTTTCCAATCTGTCCAATCTTTCTTGAATAAAACCTACTAATTTTCCGTCAACATTAAAGTTAACTGCGTGAACATTTACCTTCATAATCAAATTTTTATTGGTTAAACACTATTTATTTTTGTTTCTTGGATGCGCATCTCCATAAACTTTTTTCAACTCAAACAAGCTACTTTGCGTATATATTTGCGTCGATGCTAAACTTGAATGTCCCAACAATTCTTTAACGGAATTCAAATCAGCCCCATTGTTTAATAGGTGCGTTGCGAACGTATGTCTAAGAATATGCGGACTCTTTTTTACCTTCTCGGAAACATTACTAAAGTAATAATTTATCAAACGATATACAAGTGAATCATTCATTTTAACGCCTTTTAACGTTAAGAAAAAATACTCGTTATCGGTAATTCGTTCTAAATAAGCCCGTTCCGTTAAATACAATTTGAATTGATTTATAATTATTGGCAATAAAGGCAAAATTCTTTCCTTATTTCTCTTTCCCAAAACCTTTAACGTAGCATTTGAAAGGTCGATATTTATCATTTTTAAATGAATTAATTCCGTTCTTCGGATTCCTGTTGAATAAAACAAATCAATAATTAATTTGTCACGAATGCCTTCAAATCCTTCTTTATATTTTATTTGATGCAAAACTTCATCTAATTCTTTTTCAGAAAAAGGAATTTGAAGTGATTTTGGTGTTTTTAATGATTTGTGTTTTAATAAAGGACTAACTTCTATTTGCTTGGTTTTTAATAGAAATTTATAATATGATTTTAAGGATGCTATTTTTCTATTTACGGAAGTGTTGGAAATTTCATTATCAACCAAAGCAACAATCCAACTTCGGATTAAACTGTAATTGACTTCCAATAAATCATCTGAATCAAATTCGGATTTTATGAACGATTCAAAAGTAACGACATCATTTACATAAGCAATTACCGTATGTGGCGAATACTTTTTCTCTAATTGTAAATAATCTTGAAATGCCGCCTTACTATTTTCCATAAAAAAACCGTTAGCATCAAAGTTATAAAACTTTAATGACTAACGGTAGTATTTATTGAAGTTATTTACTAACTTTCTAAACCATCTTTCATATTTTGAATGTAGGCCGCTTTCTGGATTTTCATTCTGTTTGTAACAGAAGGTTTAATAAAAGCAGTACGCGAGCGCAACTGACGAACAGTTCCTGTTTTATCAAATTTTCTTTTGTAGCGTTTTAACGCTCTATCGATATTTTCTCCGTCTTTAATTGGTATAATTAACATAATATAGACACCCCCTTTCTTTAAGTGTGCAAAAGTAAATATTAATTATGAATTATGAGTTATGAATTGTGAATTATTTTTGAGAAGATTTGAGAAGATCTGAAAAGATGAGAGACGAAGAGATAAAAGACAAAACAAAAAAGAGTCAAGAAACATTTTCTCGTTTCTTGACTCTTTTATCTTTTATCTATCAGTCTATTATCTATCCGTCTATTATCTCCTAGTCTATTTCAATATATTTCTCGCAATAACTACTTTTTGAATTTCTGTAGTTCCTTCTCCAATAGTACACAATTTAGAATCTCTATAGAATTTTTCTACTGGATAATCCTTTGTATAACCGTAACCACCGTGAATTTGAACCGCTTCATTAGCAACTTTTACACAAACTTCCGAAGAATACATTTTTGCCATTGCACCCAAAGTGGTAACTGGACGGTGTTGCTCTTTTAGGAATGCCGCTTTATGCAACATTAATTCCGAAGCTTCAATTTCTGTTGCCATATCAGCCAACTTAAATGAAATTCCTTGAAAGCTACTAATTGGTTGCCCGAATTGATGTCTTTCTTTTGAATATTTCAATGCCGCTTCATACGCACCTTTTGCAATTCCTAATGACAATGCGCCAATTGAGATTCTTCCGCCGTCTAAAATTTTCATTGCTTGAACAAAACCTTGACCAACTTCACCTAATCTATTGGCATCTGGAATACGACAGGTGTCAAAAATCAATTCCGCAGTTTCGCTGGCACGCATTCCTAATTTATTTTCTTTTTTTCCTGATGTAAATCCAGGCGTTCCTTTTTCAATAACAAAAGCTGTCATTCCTTTAGAATCTCCTTTTTCGCCAGTTCGAACAATTACAACTGCAATATCTCCTGAAATAGCGTGGGTAATAAAGTTTTTTGCACCGTTTAAAATCCAAGAATCACCATCTTTTACTGCGGTTGTATTCATTCCACCAGCGTCAGAACCCGTGTTGTGCTCAGTTAAACCCCAAGCGCCAATGTGTTCAGCTGTAGCTAATTTCGGAATCCATCTTTTCTTTTGCTCTTCATTTCCAAAAGTCAAAATATGATTGGTACAAAGAGAATTATGAGCTGCAACAGAAAGTCCGATTGAAGGATCTACTTTAGAAATTTCCTCAACAATCGTAATGTATTCGTGGTAACTTAAACCAGAACCACCTAATTCTTCAGGAACTAAAACGCCCATAAAACCCATTTCACCCAATTTCTTAAATAAAGGAATTGGAAATATTTGCGCTTCATCCCATTCCATTATAAAAGGACGTATGTTTATTTCTGCAAAATCTCGAATAGATTGAGCAATCATTGCTTGCGTTTCGCTGTAGTCAAAATTCATAAAATTAGTTTTTTGTTTTAAAAATACAAATATAAACCAATAATATTTATTTTATCGTTAGGAAAACCGTTTATTTTTGTCAAATCCGCATTTACTTTAAAATCGCCATTCATACTTCTATACGTGACAATTGCTTTCGCCAAAGCGTATTTAAAATAAGGAAAAAGCATTAATTCTTTAATAGATGCATTATTAATATCAACTTTTTTAACTTTTGGAAGCGCAACAATTTTGAAATTTTTATTCAAATTTTCTATAACTTCTGGCGATAGTCCCCAAACATCATTCATTTGCTCCATACTTACAAAACCTCCTAAAAGATCTTTCAGTTTCAAAATCCTATCTGATAATGCGGGACCAATTCCATATACTTTAATCAAATCCTCTTTAGTAGCAAGATTTATATCTGAAATTATGATTTTTACTTTCTTCTTTTCAAATGGAACATAATTGGATTTATACTCTTTTTTATTATTTACCCAATCTGCAAACTTAAAATAAGGTGACATAGTATTTAACAATGAATCTGAAACTTTCGTGACATTTTGAAAATCTTGAACCGAATTTACATACTTATTTGTTTTTCTGAAATTCAAAAGCCTATCAATTTCAGCAACTGACATTCCTAATTTATAGCCTTTAAAATCTGTAATAAAATTAGGATTAAACGGATATATTTTCGGAATATAATCTCGTTTATTTTGCTTTAAAGAATCTATTTCTGTTTGAAATGAAAGCCATTCTTGTTTTTCTTTGCTATTATTTGTTACCGTTTTAAAATCAATAAAAAAATAGGCGAATTGAAAAATTATACAAAGCAACACCAGCAAAATAATCCCACTTCTTTGCGATTTAGTAAATTGGAAGTAGGATTTAAAAGTCATAATTTTGAATGGTTTATAGGTCGAAAACAGAACTCCGTTTTGCCCGAATTAAATCTTTAAGCCGCCACCAAAATGCTAAAGTGAGATACACTCCAAACCATAATCCTGCGGTTACAAATGATATATAAATAAAAAATAATCTCACACTATTGGCACGCATTCCCAAGACATCTGCCAATCGGGAAGAAACGTGAAAACCGTGTTTCTCAAAAAAATATTTAAGCCGAAGTACGAGTTTCATTTACATTGAATTTACAAAGTCTTACAAATTTAGTATAATAACTTCATATTTCCTCAATAATTAACACCTCATTCTTTGAGCAATTCCATACCAATTGCACATTCTAAGCACCTACTTTTATTACAATATTCATTTTTAAGTTGCAATAAAGATTGGGATTCAAAAGCGTTTTTGGCTTTAATTCCAAATAATGAAAACTTATCCATAATAGCATTATTTTCAGGTGAAACTTGATTTAATAACGAAATTAAATTTTCTGAAATCTCCTTACCTTGGCTTTTTGAATAGGCAAATTGCAATGGAATAATTGTATTTATAATTAGCAAATCGATGAATGCTTTCGATAATGCTTTCTTTTTTTTCGGACTTACTTTGTCAAATTGATAATGGGTTTCCCAATATTCAGATACCGCAACATTGAATATTTTATAAATGTTTTTCACCGAATCTTCCTCAATTATTTTAGTGAAAAGATGTTGTTGCTGATGATAAACATTTGCTAATTGTGATAATCGAATGGTTGGAAAATTATCCGGGCGATGTTTGAAAAACTGTAACGGATTAATATGTGTTGGTTCTAACTGGTATTTATGAATCAAATAATCAAAATTTGATTTTAGATTTTTATAGTAAACGTCTTCTTTTTCGATTTCTAATAATCCTGAAATTCCAAAAATCAAACTTTCTAAATTTTGCAAATCACTACATTCTTTTCTGATAATTGAAAAAGGAATAGAATTTGCCGCTTTCAAAAAAGATTCTCCATTGGTATTCAATCCAAAGTTTTTAGCCAAAAGGCAAAATAAAACCGCTTCCCAATCTTGTTTTGTACTTTCTAAAAGTTCGTTTATAGGTTTTGATTTTCGTTCCAGTCGTTCAAAAAACAAACGCTCTTGCCAATTCAAAAGAATAAAGTTATCAATTGAAACCAATTGTTTTTCGCAATAAATCCAAGATTTTGGCGCTATTAAAGAATTGTAATTGTTCAGCGTTTCCTTTGAAACTAAATCTTTCAAAACCAAAACTGGAATTTCGGTATTGTTTTTTCTGTAAATTTCGGAATCGTGTTCCCAAACCACGTGAAGAATTACGCTATCATAATTTGAATCACGCTCGTGATGGTGTGCGTACCAATCGGAAGATTTGATGTGAATTTCAACATTTCCTGCCCATTTTTGATTCTCAATTGTGATTTGAGAATTGAAAAAATCAGGGCCTGCCAATTGCAAATAATGTCCTGCGTTTTCTATGGTGAGTTTTTCTCCATTGGAAGTAATCAAATTCGAAGTGTCAAATTTTTTAAATTTCCAGAGATAATGTAGGAATTCTTCTTTCATTTTTGGCGTATAAATTAGGTCTTGTAAACTTTGTCTAATGTAGTCAAAAAACAAGCACGTGAAACAATAATTTATACAATTAAAAATGAGGTGAAATTATCGCATCAAATACAATTTGGCGCAAGCCCGAGCATCTGATAAAGCTTCGTGATGGTTCAGTTGAATTTTCATTTCACGGCAACAATCGCTCAGTTTTGTTGGTCTTAAACCTTTGGCTTTGTAGATTTTTACGGTGCATTCCCATCGAGAACCAATGTTCAATTTATCGTAATCTAAACCGTAAAGCGCCATTGATTTGGAAAGCACATTTCTATCAAAGCTTTCATTATGAGCCACCACTACTCTATTTTGCAGACGTTTTTGAATTTCTGGAAATACTTGTGCAAACGATTTTGCATTTACAGTATCTCGTGGATAAATTCCGTGAACTTGAATGGTAAAAGGCGAATAGAGATTGTTTGGCGGTTTTATTAAAGTGACAAACTCATCTATGATTATTCCGTTTTCCACGGTGACAATCCCGACAGAACAGGGATGAAATGCAGTTGCTGTTTCAAAATCTATTGCAGTGAAAGTCATTTGATTTTAGATTTCTGAATTAAGAATTAAGATTTTTAGAATTACAAAAATAATGCCTTTGGCAACATTTCAAGAAAAGGCATCGCTTTAGAATAATCTAATTCGTTATACAACAATCCCAATCTATTTAGATTTTGATAATAACTATTTACGTTTTGGTAATAATACAATTCACTTTGAACAAACCACGCTTTCTGTCCCAGCTTTTCAGAAAGAAACCATTTTTCGAGCAATCTGGCAGAACGTCCATTTCCATCTTCAAATGGGTGAATGTTTACAAAACAAATGTGAATAAATGATGCGTAATAAAAAATTTCAGAAAAGGTTAATTCTTTATTAATTAGAAACTCTAAATCATCCCAAAAAGAGCGCATTAATTGAGGAATTTCGTGATACAATGCCGCTTCATATTGAATTTTGAAGGTGTTGTGCTCCATTACAACCATATTGCAATTTCTAAAAACACCCCGCTTATTTTCTGGCAAAAGATGTTGTGAAATAATCTCGTGAGCCTTAAAAAAATTACTTACCGTTACTTTATTATTTTGAGCAAAAATATAGGCATTGTATAAATCATTGGGCTTTTCAACCAAATCATTTAAATATTCAATATTCAACATTTTATGTTTGACATAACTGTCAATTTCTAAAATTTCTCCTTCGATTTTGGAAGAAGCCATTACAGAAACGGAAGTATAAAAACTAAATGAATTATTTGAAATTTCTGCATCACGAAGCATCTCAAACGCGTCTTCAATTCCTGAAGGCACGTTTTCGATATAATCTTTTAGCAGAAATTCAGGGATAATTTTCATTGAAATCAGATTATTACAAAGCCAAAGCTGAGAATTAATTACTATTACACTTTATTTTATAGAACCAATTATATCATATTTTGTAATAATATGGTGCTTTCCGTTTCCTAAATCCAATAATACCGCAGCATTTTCTCTGGTAAATAGTTTTGAAACTTCTTCGATTGGTGTTCCTAATTGTACAATTGGATATGGTTTTCCCATCACTTCACGAATAGGTTTGTCGGCAGCGTTTTTGTCGTGAACATAACTTTGAAACAAGTCAGTTTCATCAACGGAACCAACAAAACCTGTAACATCTATTACTGGAATTTGTGATATTTTATATTTACGCATACGCTCAATAGCGTGAGAAACCAATTCTTCGGTGCGCACAATTATCAATTGTTTGTCTATGTGGTCTTTGATAACGTCTTCGGCTTTGGTAATGTCATCTTCTAGAAAACCACGTTCACGCATCCAGTCGTCATTGAACATTTTACCAATATAACGGCTTCCAGAATCGTGAAACAAAACCACGACTACATCTTCAGGTTTGAAATGTTCTTTGAGTTGCAACACTCCTTTTATAACTGCCCCCGCTGAATTTCCAACAAAAATACCTTCTTCCAATGCAATTTTTCGGGTATAAACGGCAGCGTCTTTATCGGTTACTTTTGTAAATCCATCGATTATAGAAAAATCAACATTTTTTGGAAGTATATCTTCACCGATTCCTTCGGTAATGTAGGAATAAATTTCATTTTCGTCAAAAATTCCTGTTTCGTGGTATTTTTTAAATACCGAACCATAGGTATCAATTCCCCAAACTTTTACATTTGGATTTTGCTCTTTTAAATATTTTCCAATTCCTGAAATTGTACCGCCTGTTCCTACTCCAACTACAAAATGCGTAACTTTTCCATCGGTTTGTTTCCAAATTTCTGGCCCTGTTTGTTCGTAATGTGCCAAAGCATTTGATGGATTATCGTATTGATTTACGTACCAAGAATTTGGTGTTTCTTCGCCTAATCTTTTTGAAACAGAATAATACGAACGCGGATCGGTTGGTTCTACATCTGTTGGACAAACGACAACTTTAGCTCCTACAGCTCTCAAAATATCCATTTTTTCTTTGGATTGTTTGTCGGTGATTACGCAAATTAGTTTGTAACCTTTGATGATTGCCGCTAATGCCAATCCCATTCCGGTATTGCCAGAAGTTCCTTCGATGATTGTTCCGCCTGGTTGTAATCTTCCGTCAGCTTCGGCATCTTCAACCATTTTTAATGCCATTCTGTCTTTTGTAGAATTTCCTGGGTTGAAAGTTTCAACTTTGGCAAGAACCAAAGCGTTGATTTCGGCAGTTACTTTATTCAATCGAACTAAGGGCGTGTTGCCAATAGTTCCTAATATATTTTCTGAATATTGCATTTAGTTTTAGTTTTTAGAGTTCAAATTTAATAGAACATTTGCAAAGATAGTACATTGTTCTAAAATAGTTGTGGTTTTCTGGATTTGCGTGAGTGATGGCAGCGGAAATCCTCTTGCGGAACGAAGTGGAGCAAGAGATTGTAGCGAACAGCAAGACCGAGTTTAGCACAGATTGCTTCGTGCCTCGCAATGACGTGAACGAGGGCACGCCCAAAAAAAAGCTTATTGGAAGAAATTCCATACCAATCCGAAGCGAATCATAAAGTCGTGGTAGGGGTTGTTTGGTGAGGAATAGAAGGTGTTTCCTGACATCGCAGAGTTGAAATGTTCGGCTTTTAGGAAAATTCGGGTGCGTTGTATTCTTGCGTTTGCGAAAATATCGAAGTTTGGAAATGCGCCAATTTGCGTTTGGTTTTGTACGAAAAATTCTCCAAGAATTGGGTTGTAATCGTTGGCGTAGAATTTTGTGAAATAATTAAATGTAATTCCTGTTTGCAAAAACATTGCTTTTTTGAAGAAATCGCCTGAGTAATAAAAAGTATTTCGAAGGACTATTTGTGGCACATTCAGGATGTTGTCTTTTTGATCTACTTTTTGATACAATACGGTATTGTCGAGTGCAAATTTTCTGAATTTGATTTCTTTGTTGATTTTCAGCGATAGATAATTGATGGTTTTATCGTATTGTTTTGGCGTAATCAACTGTAAATTAGCAGTATCGTCATTACTGAAATACAAATAATCGTTTAAGGTGTTGAGTTGTAAAGTGGCATTTGCCCATTGCGTATTGGCTTCAACTTTGATGGTATTGCTCTTTTCGTTATTAAAATTGTTGTGCCAATTGTAATTTATATAACTGCTTTGGTGCAAATTATAAATATTGTTTGGCAATTTATTATTGTTTTGATATTCAAAAGAAATGCTGTTTTTATCGTTGTATTGATATTTTAAATTGGCACTAAAATCAAATAACGATTGTTTCGTGATGGAACTTGAATAGCTAAATTTTCCAGTCCATTTGTTTTTTCTGTATTCGTATTGACCACCGAAATCATTGATTTTATCGTTAATGGCGTTTGGAACCGTTCCCGAAGTTAAAAACAACATCGAATTATAGAAATAATTGTATCTGAAATCATCGAGGAAAAACTGGAATTTACCCAAAGTAGTGTTTTCATAGATAAGTCCAACTTTATTATACATTCGGTTGTAGCGCACTTGATCATTGATGTTTCCTGTAACAAATGAAGAACCAAACCTATTGAAAGTAGTAACTACGCCAGTATTTGAAGTTATGGAAGTTGGAATTGTAATTTGGTTGAACTCAAAATATTTGCTTTCAAAATTAAATTGATGGGTAATGTAAAGATTATTACTTCCTTTGGTTGGATTAATGCGGAAATTGTGGTCAAGGAATAATCGTTTCCCTAATAATGTAGTTTTTGCATCTTTGAGATAAACACCAAGTCGGGGACGTTCTTTGTAGGAAGGATCGGAGCTTTCAAAATTTTCAGGACTTGTAATTCCTCCGTTTTCACCATTGAGAATATCTTGGGAAGTAAAATGAAAATTGGAATAATAACGTTTGTTTTTGGTGTTATAGCTTGTGGTAAACCTAAAATTTCCAGTACTTGAAAGTTGGTTGATGTATTTTCCTAAAGAACGTAATCCTTTGTAAGCAATAGAAAAATTAAAACGTTCGGACGTATTTAAAGTTACAAAAGCATCTACATTTTGCCCTTGCTCCATAACCGTTTTGAAATACAATTCTGTGAATGGTGTGGCAACGGAATAATAATTAATTTGATTGGGTTGCAAGTAATTGAACTGTTTAGCGGTATAACCAAATTCTGGAAAGGAGGTGGTTTTATTTAAACCATATTGTAAGGTAGTATAGGTTTGCCCTTCATTTGCAAAAGGCATTAATCCAAAAATATCCCTTCTTAAGTAGTTGTATTCGTATTCTTTTTGGATGGTTAGCGAAGTATCTACGAAAGTAGTATCACGCTCAAGAGTTATGATGCGGTATTGAGAAATAGAGGCTTTAGGCTGGTCTTTTTCATGATTTAATATAAGGGAATTCTTTTTAATTGTATCCGATTCCACTTTATTTTCGACTTGGGAAAAAAGGGACAAAGAGAAGAAATAGATAAAAAGAAAACAGCAAAATTTCATATAATAATTTTTACAAATATACTATTTATAAATTAAGTAAGTCGAAAGTTTTAATGTCGTAAAGTCAAAAGTCTCGAAATAGTAAAAATCAATATAAAATCGGTCTATTTCAATAAATCACATATTTTAAAATACGACACTTAAATATACAAACTACTTATTATACCTTATTTGAATTCAATTTATTCCAATAATCCCAAATCTATCAGGAGAACTATTTGAATACTCTAACGGAATTGTACAAAAACAATTGGACTATAATATAATCAGATTGGGTATTATTATAGAAAACAAAACTATTATAAATAAAAAACCCCGCAAAAGCGGGGTTTAAAAAAATATATCAAATGCTTATTTTTTCCAAAATGGAGTGAACGCATTGATTGTAAAGGCATCATTAGATGTCATGTTTGGCACGTTTGCAGTATTTGCAACATATTCAGAAACAGGATAGATTAATCTATAAGGTTTACGTGATTGTGTAGCTACTGTAGAAAGTGGCGTTAATGGATAACCTGTACGAGTATAATCAATATACGACTCGATAGCATTAATTCCCATTAAAGCAACCCATTTTTGATACATAATAGCATGCAATTTTTGAGGTAAAGTAGTTGAAGCAGCTAAACCAAAATTAGGTTTTGCATTAATTGTTGTAAGATACGATCCTATTGCAGCATTTCTCATCAAGAAATTATCTGTAATACCATCATCAAATGATGTTTGCGCACCACTAAATCCAAATTGTGGATATCTTACAGCAGCTTCTGCTTCTAAAAATTTAGACTCAGAAAGTGTCATTACAAAACCATCAACTGCAAAATACTCGTCAAGTGTTTGATTTGGTGCTTGCCCATAAGGGTTAAAGTTACCTAATAAACCTAAACGACAAGGTAGCCCAGGTAAAGAACCAGTTGGAGTAGAAACATCTACTTGAGAAGCTCCTTGAGTAACAGCACGTCTAGTAGTTGATCCGTTAGCAGTAAATAATCTAGCTGAACGAGCGTCAGTAATATTTGGATACATAACTCCTGATCCAGCTATAATTTCATGTGTTGCACCAGCTGGCCAGTTTGTAGTAGCGTACGATTGTAAACATTTGTAAGCATGTCCAGACATTGCAATGAACAATCTATTACCTTGAGCAACACCAGCAACTTGATAAGCATAATTACCAAAAGCAGGAGAAGCAGAATCATCAGTAGAACTGTTATAACCAGGATTGATGGCTACATTACCTGATAAAAATGGACCCGCTGAAATTGTAGCTAATTTAGAATCTCTATATGCTTGAACCGCAGGATCCGTTGCTTCAGACATTCTTAACAACATTCTTAGCTCAACAGTATTTGCGAACTCTTCCCACAAAGGCATATTTCCTTTTAACATTACATCAACCCCTGACATGTCTTCAGCATTTGCATTAGCAGCAGCAATTAAAGCTCTAGCATCTTCAAGATTAGCAATTAAGTCTTTGTAAATAGCGAAATCATCATCATAAGTAGGAGTTGTATTTGCATTTCCTTCCCAAGCTTTAGAATAAGGTGCTTTACCATATAAATCTACGATACGTTGCATGTAAAAAGCTTTACAAACTTTTGCAGCTACTACATAATTATCATATTTTCCATCTGGATTAGGGTATTTAATAATCGCATCAAAGTTTTTTAGATTACGATATAAACCATCCCAAATTCCACTGTAAAATGAATTGCTAATAACAAGTTGTAACTCATTATCGTATCCATTCCCATAAGACTGAACATTACGTGTCCATGAATTCATGAAAACATTACCTAAAGTGTTCATGGTTGTAGCCTGAACTTTATAGGTCGAAACTTGTGCACCTGGCAATAATTTTGCAGGTGTTGCTTGGTCAAAGAAAGGATTATTAGGACTTGTGTTTATGTCTAAATAATCGTTACATGAGAATAATGTTACTGCCAATATAGGCAATAAGAATTTTATCTTTTTCATATTTTTAAAATTAAAAAGTTAAATTAATACTAGCTCCGAACGTTCTAGTTGTTGGATATTGTCCAACATCTGCATATCCTTGAGCATTACCGTTAGCATTTGCATAATTTCTAGGATTAATGTAATTAGGTGTGTAGGTATATGAAGCCTCAGGATCAAAATAACCATTGTTGGCTCCACCATTTTTAGCTTTTAAGAAACTTCCATCTGCTAAGAATACAAAAGGATTACGAGCATTAACACCAATCCTGAATGACTGTAAACCTAATTTATCAGTAATTTTTTTAGGAAGTGCATAGCTCAAAGAAATCTCTCTAATTTTTAATGCAGCAGCATCAACCATGTTGGCTTCACCTGTAGTTCTATAAGTAGTTGTGAAATAATTCAATACTGAACCATAATCAGCACCTAAAGCAGGAGTTGTGTTTGGAGTGTAAGTATTTGTAGCAGCATTGTATTGTACAGAATTTGGAACAACATATCCTTGCGTTCTATCAAAACCAGCAGTATCTAAATCACCCCCTGTAAATAACAATAATCTTTTAGCTTCAGAATAAGCAGAAGCGCCCGTTCTATAATCAGCAACTACAGTAAGTTTTAATCCTTTATAATCAAATGAGTTTGTTAACCCAACGATGTAATCTGGAGTACCTTTACCTAATTTTTGGAACGCAGATGTTTTTTGAGGAGTTCCGTTTGCATTAACAACGATGTTGCCATTTGGATCTCTAACAAAGGCCGTTCCTTTGATTAAAGGGAATTCTTCTCCAACTTCAGCAAAAATACCTACTTCTGAATTAGAAAGTAAATTCACACTCGTTGCACCTTCAGACAAAGCAATTACTTTCGTTTTTGAAGTAGAATAGTTCGTTCTTACATCCCATTTGAAATCTTTAGTTTTAACAGGAGAGAAACCTAAATCAATTTCAAACCCTTTATTTTCTAAATCTCCAACGTTTGTTAATAAATTAGCATTCCCAGAAGTACTAGAAGCAGTTTTTCTAGAAATCAAATCAGAAGTTTTAGCCACGTAATAAGAAGCCTCAAGAGTAATTCTATCTTTAAACAATCCTAATTGACCACCAAATTCTATAGTGTTTACAAACTCAGGACGAATATCAGGATCTGTTTGAAGTTGATTGTATTGTAAAGCTCCTAAGCTTCCATAAGGAAATCCAGATGGTAAAACAGCAAGGTTATTTGTACCATAAGGACTAACAGCTGTAGTGTTTCCAACTCTTGTGAAAGAGGCATTCAGTTTCAAATAGTTTAAAACATCTGATTTGAAACCTTCAAATGCTTTTGTAGGAATAAAGGATACTCCAACAGATGGATAGAAATATGATTTTTTAACTGCTGAATATTCCTCAACACGAGAAGTTGCATTCAAAAATAAATAATTTTTATAATCTAAATCTGCATTAATGAATCCTGCAACTCTTCTTGATTGAATTAAATTATTGTTTAATTTAGAAGGATTGTACGGTAGCAATACGTTTGTAATAGTGTACAAACCAGCAATATCTAAATTATCACCTCCTTGAGAAGTGATTCTATAATTCATATCTTGAATATTATTACCAACATTAAATTTCAAATTCAAATCTTTAGTTAAATCATAATCAAAATTGAACATCAAATTAGAATAAATATTTGTTGTTGCTGACTGACCTGCGTTATAAGAAGAAGCCGTGTTAGAAACTCCTAAATCAGCCAAGGCTATTTGTGATTGTCCACCATAAGAATATCCTCCAAAATCAGCAATTTTAGTATTATTCAAAAACGCATCTACGTGACCTTGAAAATTTGTTGATGTCATTTGAACGTTTGCTGTATAATTAACATTAATATGTTTGCTAATTTCATATCCTAACGAAATACTTCCATTGAAAAAATCTGATCTATCGTCTTTTCTACTTGCTTTACTTATCCAATATGGATTTTGAGCATAAGCCGTCCAGTGTCCTTCATTACCTGAGTTTTCAAATCTTGAAACAGGAATATTTGTAGCAGTTTGCAATAAATCGTCATACAAATTACTATCTGTTTGAGAAGTAGTTTGAGTAATGAAGTTTACAGTACCATCCATTTTGAATTTTCCTAAAGTTTTTCCAGCCCTCATAACGAAAGATGTTTTAGCAAGTTTATCGCCATCAACAACATATCCAGAACTTTGTTTATTTACAGATAAATTCACATACGAATCAGCACCTCCAACATTAAAGTCGAAACCGTTTTTTGTTAAAACTCCCGTTTTAAAGAATTGTTTAATATTGTCTTTAATTGGTTTCCAATCTGTCATGAAAAGTGTACCGTCCGCTTGTGGTAAACCAACTGGAACTTGTTGTCCAACAAATAAAGGGTCATTATAAGCTGGTCCCCATGAACCATTTTCGAATGTTACAAATCCTGAATTGTTTCTTGGATCTGGAACACCACCTGCTAAATCAGGAAATGCAAAGTTAGGGTCTTGAGCCCAACCTTGTCCATATTCCGTTTGTCTGTTTGCTACAAAATTAACTGATTCAAAATCAATTGAAGAATTATATCCAAAAGTCACTTTATCTGATTTAGACCCTTTTTTAGTAGTAACAATAATAACACCATTTACCCCTTGCGCACCGTATAAAGCAGCTCCTTGAGCACCTTTTACTACGTTTACATTTTCAATAGCGTCTGGAGGAAGTAATTGTAAAATTGTAGCTGTTGAAATAACATTGTCAATTACAACTAATGCTTCGTTACTACCAGTAATAGAACGACTACCTCTCAATACAATTCTAAGCGTTGGAGAAACTCCACTACTTAAATTTGAAATTGTTAAACCAGAAACTTTACCCGTTAAAGCTTGAACCGCATTTGGGTTGTTTGCCTGAGTTAATTCAGCACCACCAATTTGTTTTTGAGCAGAAACTGTTGCGTCTTTGGTTCTTTTGATCCCCATTGCTCCAACAATAACTTCTTCAAGTTTAACACCGTCTTGCATTTTTACATTAACAGTACTTGAAGCACCTACTTTCGCAGTAGTTTCAGTCATTCCTACAAAAGAGATTACTAAAACGTCTCCAGCTTTTGCTTTGATAGAAAATTTCCCATCAACATCAGTTTGTGTTCCGGTTTTTGAACCTTGAACAACTACATTTGCACCTGGTAAAGGTCCTGAACCATCAGAAACCACACCTGTAACAGTTTTCTCTTGTGCAAAAGAGAACTGCATTGATAACGCTATTAGTAGCGTAAAAATCCATTTGAACTTTGATCTCATATTATTTTTATTTGAGTTAGTTATACCGCAAACTTCACAATAATTTCTTAATAAAACAAATTTTTTTAAATAAAATATTATTTAACAAATGTTAAACTAATTAAACATAGCTTGAATTATTATAAAGGAGTGTATAAAAAACATACTAATTCCTCATCTATTTCTTTAGATTTTTATACTTTTATCAAAATTAAATTAATGTTAAGAAGTCATTTTTTAGAAAACTGTATTGAAGCTGGAACAGACGAAGCAGGTCGTGGATGCCTTGCTGGCCCTGTTACTGCTGCTGCGGTGATATTGCCACATCATTTCACCAATGTATTACTCAACGATTCCAAAATGCTTTCGGAAAAAAATAGGTTGCTTTTGAAACCTATAATAATAGGAGAAGCACTTTCATTTTCTGTGACGCATTTGGAGCCTTTACTAATTGATGAAATAAATATTCTAAATGCTTCGTTAAAAGCAATGCAAGAGAGCATTTTGAAGTTAAATGTAATTCCGAACCATATAATTGTTGATGGAAACCGCCCATTACTCTCTAAAGGAAGTCAAAAAAACAAAATCGGGAAAATTTTCACTAAAGAGGAACTACAAATTCTAAATTCTATTCCAAGTACTTCAATTATTAAAGGGGATTCAAAATTTATGAGTATTGCCGCAGCTTCTGTTTTAGCAAAAACGTATCGTGACGAATATATGGATCTAATTCACGAGGAATTCCCAATGTACAATTGGAAACAAAACAAAGGCTATCCCACAAAAGAACATCGGGAAGCAATATTGAAATATGGGGTTACGAAATACCATCGGTTGACATTCCGACTACTGAAAGATAAAAGATAATAGACAAATAGATAATAGACTGAAAAATGTTGAAAGTCAAAAGTCGAAAGTCGAACGTGCGATTATCGTCTCAAATAATTTAAAATTTATAATTCAAAATTTAAAATATTTTTCCCTTGTGCCCTTTGCGAAAAACTTTGCGCTCTTTGCGGTTAAAAAAAAGATAAAAAGATAAAAGACGAAGAGATAAAAGACTTGGAAATCGACAATTCCACTTATTCAAAACTCATAATTCATAATTCATAATTCATAACTCAAAACTATCCTTGCGGCTAAGAAAAACAGCTTCCAAATAAAACTGAAAAATGTTTCAAGATTTTTTCTTTTACTTCTTGTTCGTCCACTTTTTCAACACCCAATTCTACGTTTAATGAAGTAACTGCTTTTCCGCGGATGCCACACGGAATAATATTATCGAAGTAACCCAAATTGGCATTGACATTTAATGCAAATCCGTGCATCGTAACCCAACGAGAAGCACGAACGCCCAAGGCACAAATTTTTCTTGCAAATGGTGTTCCCACGCCAATCCAAACACCAGTTTCACCTTCGCTTCTTGCACCTATTATATTATATTCGGCTAAAGTCAGGATTATGGCTTCTTCGAGGTAGCGCAAATATTTGTGAATGTCTGTGAAAAAATTATCTAAATCTAAAATGGGATAACCCACAATTTGTCCTGGCCCGTGATACGTAATATCGCCACCACGATTGATTTTGTAGAATGAAGCTCCTTTGGCTTCTAATTGTTTTTCGGATAATAGCAAATTTTCTAATGAACCGCTTTTTCCTAAAGTATAAACGTGCGGATGTTCAACAAACAAAAAATAATTTGGTGTAACCAAATCGGTTTCCTCTCTCCTATTCTGAATTTTCAAATCTACAATTCCCTTGAACAATTCCTCCTGAAATTCCCAAGTGGCTTTGTAATCTTTCATTCCTAAATCTTGAAATTGGATATTTTTGTTCATTTGTGTTTGCGATGAGTTGCAAAGATACGAAGTTATTTATTTTTTAAAGGTGCAAAGATTCAAAGGTACAAAGGTGCAAAGGCAAACTGAAATCCTGCAAGGTCTTTTTTGACCTTGTAGGTATTCTCCTAAATTTAAATCAAAATTGTAATTGTTTTTTGAAGCTATGTAAGTCGAAAGTTTTAAAAGTTGTAAAATCGAAAGTCTCGAAAGTCTCGAAATAATAAAAACCAATTTAAATTAGACAAGGACAATAAATTAGGTGTTTTAAAATAAGACACTTAATTTTAAATGTTGCTTATTTAAAGTGCCAATATAAATTCTGTAAATTTGTAGGAATTTTACTTGAATTTTGATATTGTGCTTGTATGCACTATGTATACTTTATCTATGGCTTTGGTATGGCTTTGATATGGCTTTGATATGGCTTTGATATAAACTGATTTTAAGTACTGTCACGTCCTAAAATAACTATACAAGTTATTAAATAAATCCTATTATAGCTTTACAAAGAAACTATAATATAATCATCACGGAAACCCTAGCCCAGATGGAAGGGAAAATCCTCGCCTTTTTTTGGCGAGATTTGGAATGACAGCTGGAAATAGCTCCAAAAAAAAATTAAAACAATCGTTTTTTAATTCTGAAATGTAAAAATCTGAAATCTACATTCTTTTATTATCTTTGCAATCTTAAAATCT